>JBILCO010000134.1:0-6156 GCA_044353075.1 Burkholderiaceae bacterium | reverse complement strand
GGTTATGGCGCCTCCACGCCCCGCGCCGCTGATGAACGCTGGGACGTCAATTTCATGCATAACCAGGCGACCGAGGTGCTGCCCGCCCTTCTGGCGTCGCTGAACATACGCCAGCCCTGGCTCTATGGTCACAGTGATGGCGGCTCGATCGCATTACTTTACGCAGCTCGCTTTCCCCAATGGCTAGCCGGCGCTATCGTGGTGGCGCCTCACATTGTCGTGGAAGCCCTCAGTGTGTCCAGCATATGCAAGGCGCGTGACGCTTACCTTCACCAGGGCTTGCGTGAAAAACTCGCGCGTTATCATGACGATGTGGACTCCGCTTTTTTTGGCTGGAACGATATCTGGCTCTCCCCTGCGTTCAGAACCTGGGACATTACGGCAGAGCTCAGTAAGATACGCTGCCCACTGCTGGCCATTCAGGGAAAACAGGACGAGTACGGCACGATGGCACAGATTCATGACATTCAAAGACATTGCCCACCGACCCAATTGCTGGAGCTGGAGGCCTGCGGCCATTCGCCGCACAAAGACCAGCCTGAACAGCTGATCAGCGCCGTGAAACAATTCATGCAAATGGCGGGATGAGCGTTGCACCAGAGCGCCAGAGCAGCGCTGGCTCATCACACCATGCCGATGCCTGCCGTATGTCCCTCAGCTGTTTTTCCCCTGTTGATCAAGGGTCAACTTTCGTAAAATGCGGTATTCACCTCCGCCAACCGAACCATGAACCCCCACTTTCTGAATAAACGACTCGCCCACCAGCTGGGTTTTGCAGGTCTTTTGCCTTTTTTACTGCTGATGCTGGGCACATGGTTCGCGGACCCTTCCTGGCTCAACGATTTTTTGCGCGGGCAGAAAGCCTATGCGATGGTGATTCTGTCTTTTTTGGGCGGCATTCACTGGGGTGCAGCGATGTTGTGCAGCACGCTATCGGTCAATGACACCAAAAAAGCTTTGTTGTGGAGCGTGACTCCCTCGCTGATTGCATGGGGTGCCACGTTATCGGGTGGATTTGGTATGGCCGTACTGATGGCGGGCTTCATCGCCGCGCTGGAGATCGACAAACGGATGTTCAGCCGCTACGGCATGCCGGAATGGCTGATCCGACTCAGAGGAAGGCTGACGGTTGCCGTGGTGATCATGCTGGCAGCAACCGTCATCGGGGCGAATCTGCGCGGCGCTTGAGTTCGTCGCGCGCAGATCGCTGCTTCAGATCTCTTCGTCGGTTTTTCTTGGTTTGCCGTCGACTTCGCTGATACGCATACGCTTGCGGCGATCGCCCATCAGCTCGCGCAGTTCACGGATACTCAGATCAGTGACCTCGTGCATGCGAATTAACAGGGAAGCACCAACCGGCAATGTGCGATGACGTATTTTGCTGATCACGGGCGGCCGAACTTCCAGCGCACGCGACAATGCCGCATCGTTTTTCAGGTTGAGCTTCTGGATCAACGCGTCCAGCAAACGATTAGGATCGTAGCCGTCTTGCGATACCAGAGGATGTTTGTCCATGCCGTCTCTCCTCGCGGAATGATTAAATCTGGCAAATTTGTTTTTTTGCCACTTTTGCCAGCGGGCAATTACCCGAATGCTAATTTATATGTCATCGCAGCAACATTTTCAAGCTTTTGATCGAAAATAGCACCTTGAATATACATTTTTTCAATATTTAGTTGATTTAAATGCAATGAATTAATTGCTGGATGAATAATTTTACTTAAAAATCAACCACTTAAGTCATTATTGCTAAAAAATAAATTTTCCCTGCTGCAGTCCTCCAATCCGGCCTGCCGGTAAATCCCCCCGGGAGCACGAGGCGAAAAAAAAGCACCGCAAACTCCGGTGCTTTTTTAATCGGTTGTGGACTGAATTTATTTACAGGCCGCCTTTGCCTCAGTCAGTAATTGTTTGCCATTGAAACCTTTCGCGGTGACATCTTTCACCCACTCGTCCGCCACGCGGGCTGTAGCAGCTTCCCAACGTTTGAGTTCGGCGGTAGGCAACATGTAGAAGGTGTTGTTGCGAACTTCAGCCGTTTTGCGGCCCGGGGCAGCATCTTCGGCGAAAACTTTGCCCACCCAGGCAGAGGATTCGGGACCGCTGTTCGCATCAATGACCTTCCTGAGTTCCGGTGGCAGGCTGTCGTAACGGGCCTGGTTCATCGCAAACACGAATACAGTATTGGACATCTGCGCACTGCCGGCAGGCATCTCCGTATGGAATTTCGTGACCTCTTCAAACTTCATCGCGGGCACGACTTCCCATGGAATAATCGCACCGTCAATCACACCCTTGGACAAAGCTTCAGCCGCTTGCGGCAAGGGCATCTGTACCGGCGCTGCACCCAGGGCCTCGATCATTCTGGATGCCTGCCGATTGGGCGCACGCATTTTCATACCCTTGAAATCCTCGAGGGTTTTCACGGGCTTCTTTGTCGTGTGCACCAGCGAGCCATCGTGCACGTGAAACAGAATCGGTTTCACACCTTTGAATTCAGCCGTCGCGTTTTTCGTGGCATAGGTCCAGAGTCCGCGACTGGCGCGCTCGGAATCAAAGATCATGAACGGCAATTCAAACGCCTCAACCACCGGGAAGCGACCGGCCTGATAGCTCGGCACGGTCCAGACAATATCAACAATACCGTCCTTGGCCTGATCAAACAATTGCTGAGGTGTGCCGCTCAACTGCATTTGCGGATAGATCTGACACTTGAGCTTGCCACCGGAATCTTTGGCGATCTTGTCACACCAGGGCATGATGAAATTGCGATGCGCGCTGGAGACAGCCGGTAAAAAATGATGCACTTTCAGCGTGATAGTTTGTGCGCCCGCCGCACCCGCTGCAAACAGCAATATCGCCAGCATCAAACGCTGGGGGGAAATCTTCATCATGACGTTCATCCTCTCAAACTATGGCCTTCATCAGGCGTTAATCAGGCGTTAATCCGACGTAATGCAGACGTGATTCAGGCACAATCAGGCACGAATCAGCCGCCAAAGGTATGTACCAGATACAGGGAAATGACCGGGAAAAACACCAACAGAATAATTCTTACCAGATCCGATATCAGGAAAGGCACGACGCCTTTGAATGAATCCATCATCGGCACATCTTTCGCAAGACGATTGATGATGTAGATATTCATGCCAACCGGCGGATGGACCAGACCAATCTCGACCACCATCAGCGCGAGTATACCGAACCACAATGACTTATCCGGAACGCTCATACCCCAGAAATCAAGACCCATCACAATGGGATAGAAAATCGGAATCGTCAAAAGAATCATGGCCAGTGAGTCCATCACGCAACCAAGAAAAATATAAATCAGCAAGATCGCAAAAATCACGGACAACGGCGGCAATCCACTGTTCTGCACCCATGCAGCGAGTTCAGCCGGCATTTGGGTCAGTGCCAATCCGGCGTTGAGCAAATCGGCGCCCAGCAGCACCAAAAAAATCATCGCCGTTGCCTGCGCAGTTCCGATCAGACTTTTGATCAGACCCGCGGTGCGCATACCGCCCGTGACAACCGCCAGAACGCCACAAGCCGCCGCACCGATGGATGCTGCTTCAGTCGGGTTAGCCCAGCCACCGTAAATGCCGACAATAACCACCACGAACACCAGCAATATCGGGAATACACCCAGCAATGAACGCAGTGCTGTGGCCAGCGGCACGCGTTCGCCGGCAGGGCCGGCGGCAGGATTGATCGTCACCACGATGCGTACCACCAGCATGTAGCCCGCCACGGCGAGAATGCCGGGAATGATCGCCGCCATGAACAGCTTGCCGATGGATTCCTGCGTGAGCACCGCATAAATCACCAGCGGTACCGAGGGCGGAATCATGATACCGAGTGTGCCGCCAGCGGCCAGTGCACCTGTTGCCAGCGAGCCCGAGTAGTTATAGCGCCGCAGCTCGGGCAGAGCGACCTGCCCCATCGTGGCTGCAGTGGCCAGCGACGATCCGCAGATCGCGCCAAAGGATGCACAGGCGCCGATCGCGGCCATCGCCACACCACCGCGCATATGACCGACAAAATTATTCACGCAACGAAACAGCGCGCGCGAGAGGCCACCATTCGCGCAAACTGACCCATCAGCATGAACACAGGAATGACGGCCAGATCGTAATTGGAAAAACGCGCGTAAGCGAGATTCTTCAGCGTATTGAGCAAGGGCAGCCATGCAAAGTCGAACATGACCACAAAACCCACTGCACCCATCACGAACATCGCAATACCGATGTGCAGCCGCAGAACGAGCAGAATCATCAGTGCGCCAAACATGATCATGCCAATGCTCATACCACTCATCCCGCTCATGCGTTTTGCTCCGGGATATGTGCCGACAGACTGTGTACGGTGTTGTACAGACCGGCCATGGCCAGCAGCAGAAAACTGGGGACCAGCCCGGCCACCACGGCCCACACCGGCCAGCCGAGAATCACCGACGTTTCACCTGCTTCATTGAGCGATAGGGCTGCCACCCCGGTACGCCAGGCAATCACCAGCGCAATGACCGCCAGTACCAGATGCGACAGTGCGTCGAGCACATGACGAATTTTTGCGGGCAGGTTCGCAGTGAAAAAATCCACGCGCAAATGCTGACGCTCCATTTCGCAGAACGCCAGCATCGCCGCAGAGGCGATGGCCGTTCCCATCTGCATGACCTCGATATCACCGGGTACCGGCATCGCAGCAATTTTTCGGCCGATGATCGACACTAGTGACATCGCCACCAGACCGATAAAAACGATACCGCCGCCGATCGCAAACCAGCGTGTCATCGCATGTAGCCGCCGGCCCCAGCGTCCGAGCGACTGTACGTATTGCGCTGATGCGTCGTCAAGAACGCCAGGCTCCTGCATAGTAATTCCCTTGTCGCGGGCTTGACCCGTCTCTGTTCATTGGAAGTGCGCCATCATAACCGCGATGGACCCCATTGGGGATAGGTCCGTCAGGAGCGGATCGCGGGCAACACGCAAGCGCTCACCTCGCCGAAACCGACGCGGTACCCGGCCCCCTGACACCAGCCACGCATCGTCACGCGGTCACCATCTTCGAGAAAACTGCGCCGGGTGCTGCCGTCGGAAAGCGTCAGCGGCTTCTGTCCATTCCAGCTTAGCTCCAGCAGGCTGCCAAAAGAATCCGGCGTGCTGCCGCTGATCGTTCCCGAGGCCATCAGATCGCCAACGCAGACATTGCAGCCGGAGACGGTGTGGTGCGCCAGCTGCTGCGCCATGCTCCAATACATCGCGCGATAGTTGGTACGGCAGATCGTGGTGGGCTGCGCCGCATGCTCAGGCTGCAAATCAACGCACAAAGCCATGTCAAGACTGTGCGCACCGCTCTGCTGCAAATAAGGTAAAGGCGCAGGTTCCTGTACCGGGCCCGGCACGCGAAAAGGCTCAAGCGCCTCCATGGTCACGACCCAGGGCGAGATCGAGGTCGCAAAGGTCTTTGCATTGAAAGGACCGAGCGGCACATATTCCCATTGCTGAATATCGCGCGCACTCCAGTCATTGAGCAGCACCATGCCGAACATCAGCGACTCGGCTTCACTGACTGAGACCGAGTCACCAAGGGCCGTTTCAGCACCGACGATGAAAGCTGTCTCGAGTTCGAAATCCAGTTTCGTACAAGCGGAAAACAGCGGCTGCTCTGTGGCAGGCGTTTTGATCTGCCCCATCGGACGCCGCACATCCACGCCACTGACAATCACCGAGCTGGCGCGACCGTTGTAACCGACCGGCAGATGCAGCCAGTTCGGCAGCAAGGCATTGGCCGGATCACGGAACATGCTGCCCACATTGGTCGCGTGCTCGCGGGATGAATAGAAATCCGTGTAGCCGCCCACCTTCACCGGCAGGTGCATGCGTGCTGCGGACTGTGGCACTAGTGCCTGCGCACGCAAGGCCTGATCATCACGCAGAACAGGATTGTCATGGCGCAGCAAGAGGCTGATTGCCTCGCGCGTCGCGCGCCAGACAGGCCGGCCCAGCGCGATGAAGGCATTCAGTGTGTGCTCACCAAACACCGGATGCGATGCGGGCTTCAGCAAGCCTCTCGCTTCCAGCACCGACAAATCAAGAACCTGGTCGCCAATGGCCACGCCGGCGCGCGCCTGCGGCTGCGCGGCGGTGCTGCAAA
>JBILCO010000255.1:0-3516 GCA_044353075.1 Burkholderiaceae bacterium | reverse complement strand
GCAAACGCGTCTCGAACATGAAGGCCATCGTTTTGTCGAGTTTCTGCGGCTGCAATGTCGCGTTACTCGCCGCCTCGAAGGTCGTTGCATCCGGGCCGTGACCGCTCATGCAGTTATGCAGACTACCGCCGCCGGGCACAAAGCCCTCGGCCTTGGCATCGTATTCGCCATACACCAGACCCATGTATTCGCTCATGACATTGCGATGGAACCAGGGCGGACGGAACGTATGTTCGGCAACCATCCAGCGCGGCGGAAAGATCACGAAGTCCATATTCGCGGTGCCGGGAATGCCTGAGGGCGAAGTCAGCACCGTGAAGATCGACGGATCGGCGTGATCAAAACTGACCGAATTGATCGCATTGAAATGCGCAAGATTGTATTTATACGGCGCGTAGTTGCCATGCCATGCAACGACATCCAGTGGCGAGTGGTCGATCTCGGCCGACCAGAGCTTGCCGGCAAATTTGGCGAGTAACTCAAATTGCCCTTCGCGGTCCTCGAAGGCGGCGACCGGCGCCAGAAAATCACGCGAATTAGCGAGGCCATTCGCACCGATCGGTCCCAGATCGGGCAGCCGTAACAACTGCCCATAGTTTTCGCAGACATAGCCGCGTGCACTGTCGTCCTGCAAATGGACTGCGAAGCGTACGCCGCGAGGAATCACCGCAATTTCACCCGGCGCGATATCCAGCACACCGAGTTCGGTGCGCAACGACAAATCGCCGAGCTGCGGCACGATCAACAGCTCGCCATCCGCGTTATAAAAAAAACGATCCTGCATCGACCGGTTCGCTGCATACACATGAATCGCAACGCCCGTCTGGCTCTCTGCACTGCCGTTACCGGCGATCGTGATCAGGCCTTCGATGAAGTCTGCCGGGGCTGAGGGTATTGGAAAGGGATTCCAGCGCAACTGATTCGGCGAGGCTGCGACTTCGGTAAAGGGGCCGGACTGCAGCGTCGGATGAAACACTTTCGCAAACGGCTGATGCATAGCCGCCGGACGTATCCGGTACAACCAGCTGCGCTGATTGTCCGAACGCGGCGCGGTGAATGCCGTGCCCGACAACTGCTCTGCATAGAGCCCGTGGGCGACTTTTTGTGGCGAATTCTGCCCGATGGGCAGCACACCGGGCAGCGCCTCGGTGGAAAATTCGTTACCAAAGCCGGATTGATAGGTTCTGCTCATGCCTTCTCCTGATCGAAACAGGTACTCAACCATCAGCGCGTGCGTGAGCCATGGCATCGCGCAAGACCTGCAGATCACCAATATGATTTGCCAGCAACAGAATCAGGCGGGCGTTCACGGCCTGACTTTGCGCATCGTCGAGATCGCGATGCATCTCGATCAGTGCCTCATAAAAATCATCCGGACTGGCTAGATTGGGGGCCGTCATCAGTTGGCTCATGCATTGCCCTCCTGGCAGGTAGCGCGCAAGCACGCCGAGATGATTGCGGCGCGATCAAATGCGCGCCAGCGAGCAGCAATGTGCTGATCCGGCCGCAATAAATAAGTCGTGCCGGAGCTTGCATCAAAGCGAGCAGCGAGCAAGCCATCCACATCAATGAGGGCCTGCGAGTTCGGTGACACGGACGCACCTGCCGGCAGGATTTGCAAGACCGTCGTACCCGGCACCTCAGCATCGGGCAGACAAGTGTCCGTGAACTTCAGCACGGTAAAGCGATCGCCCACCTGCTGCAAAAACCAGCGGCGCTCACCCGTGGGCGTCAACACCGGCGCATCAGCGGCCGGTGCACCCGGCTGCATGCGTCCGGCAAAAGCACTCGTGTCGGGTGTATTGAGTGGCGAATCGATGTACGTCGATGGCAGCGACAGGCGGCCGCTGTTGACCAGCTTTTGCGCGAACGCGTGATGCTTCGAGAGCGACAGCACGGCATCGCGAAAAATGCGGCTGACCGGGCTTTTGGGTGTAATGAAATCGGTCGCTCGCGTCGAGTTCAGGATATTTTCATCGGCCGCATATTCACGCTCGACGCTGTAGGTATCCAGCAGCGCCACCGGTGACTCGCCGCGCAGCACCCGGCCCAACTTCCAGCCGAGATTGTCGGCATCCTGAACGCCGCTGTTGGCACCGCGCGCGCCAAAGGGCGACACGCCATGGGCGGCATCACCAGCAAAGATGACGCGACCATGACGGAATTTTTCCATTCGCATACAGGCGAAGGTATAGACGCTGACCCACTCCAGATCAAATGCCACGTCCTCGCCCAGCAAAGCACGCACACGGGGAATGACACGCTCCGGTTTTTTTTCAAGCTCGGGATCGGCATCCCAGCCCAGCTGAAAATCGATACGCCAGACATCATCCGCTTCGCGGTGCAGGAGAACCGATTGATTCGGATGAAACGGCGGATCAAACCAGAACCAGCGTTCGGCTGGAAAAGGCGCTTTCATTTTGACGTCAGCAATCAGGAAGCGATCCTGAAACACCCGCCCCTTGCTCTCCAGATCAAGCATGCCGCGCACCGGGCTGCGCGCGCCATCGGCGGCAATCACATAGTCGGCACTCAGCGTATAGCTTCCCTCAGGCGTACTGACAGTAACAGTCACTTGCTCGTCACTCGACTGCAGCTGCGTGACTTTACTTTTCCAGCGAATATCCAGATTCGGATACGCACTCGCACATTCGTGCAGATAACCTTCGAGGTAATACTGCTGCAAATTCACGAAAGCCGGACGCTGATGTCCGTCTTCCGGCAAAAGATTGAATTGATAGACAGGTTTGTCTTTGAAAAAAACCTTGCCCACATTCCACGACACACCCTTATCAACCACCTTGTCACCGCAACCCAGCCGATCCAGGACTTCCAGCGTGCGTTTCGCATAGCACAGTGCCCGCGAGCCACCGGATAAACAATCATCATCATCAAGCAAAATGACGTTCACACCCTGACGTGCGAGATCGATGGCCGTGACCAGTCCGACCGGTCCGGCGCCCACCACCAATACCGGATAGTGCGCCGGTGGCGATTGCCCGAAATCCGGCGAGCGCTGATAGGGAAAGCGAAGGGTCTGGTAATTCGTTTGCATAAGCTTTGTGCTCTTCAGGATTGCAGAGCGTCCCACATCGCTTTGTCCCGCTCTGCGGTCCAGATGCGCGGATGCTTGATGCCGCTGGCTTCATCGACTGCGCGCGTTACATCAAAAGGCAGGCAGTGCTCATAAATGAACACATGACCGAATTTTCCGTCCATGTGCGAGCGTACATGCGCCATCGCAGCTTTGAGGTCATGGCCTGCCTGCACAGCCTCTTTCGCACTCTGCAACAGCGTTGTCACAAAGTCTTTGGTGTAATCGAGACCCTCGGCAACCTTGGCAGGCGTGGTCAGTGCGGGGCCGCGACCCGGCACCAGTTTTTCTGCACCCATGCTGCGCAGAACTTCCAGCGTCGCCGGCCATTCTTCGAGCTGCGCATCGCCGGTATAAGCGGCTGCTTCAAACTCCACCAGATCGCCGGAAAACAAAACCTTTTGCGAAGGTATCCAGACAAT
>JBILCO010000323.1:0-2618 GCA_044353075.1 Burkholderiaceae bacterium | reverse complement strand
GTCGCACGTTCATCAACGGGCTGACGAATGACAATATCGATCAGTTTGTCACCATCACGAAACTGCCCGATGTTGCTTCCTGACAGAATCGTGTTCGCCGCACGCATCACCACCTGAGAATTAATCCCCAGCGCACGCAGTTTGTCCTGATCCAGATCGATGCGCAGTACCTTCACCGATTCATTCCAGTTATCGTTCACGCCAATTGCGTTCGGATTACCGCGCATGATCGCCTTGACCTGATCAGCAATCGCTCTGACCTTCGCCACCTCGGTACCGGTCACGCGAAACTGGACCGGATAAGGCACTGGCGGACCGTTGGGCAGTAACTTCACACGCCCGCGCACTTCCGGAAAATCTTTTTTGAAGATATCGATGATTTTGTCGCGCAACGCCGTGCGAGCTTTCGCATCGGTGGGCAATACAACGATTTGCGAAACATTCGTCTGCGGGAAAATCTGGTCGAGCGGCAGATAGAAGCGCGGACTACCGGTACCCACATAGCTGGTCACCGACTCCACATCGGGTTGCTGCATGATGAAACGCTCGAATTTTTTTGCCTGGGCTTCGGTGGCCTGATATGACGAGCCTTCTGGCAACCACAGTTCAACCATCAATTCCAGACGGCTGGAGTCGGGAAAGAATTGCTGCTCAATGAAACGAAAGCCAAACACGCCTAGAAAAAATCCGGCCAGCGTCAACGCAATAGTGGTCTTGCGCCAGTCAACGCACCAGTCAACGGTTTTTCTGAATCGCGTATAAAACGGCGTATCAAAAAGTTCATGATGGCCATCCGCACTGCCGGCAGGCTTTACCTTCAGCAGCACGTAGCCAATGTAGGGCGTGAACAGCACCGCAACAAACCAGGAAATCAGAAGTGCCAGCGCATTCACTGAAAACATCGAGAACGTGTATTCACCAGCTGCCGACTTCGCAAAACCGATCGGCAAAAATCCGGCCGCAGTAATCAGCGTGCCGGTCAGCATCGGCATCGCCGTCGAGGTGTAGGCAAATGTCGCGGCATCAAATCGCGACAAGCCCTCCTCCATTTTTCGGACCATCATCTCGACCGCAATGATTGCGTCATCAACCAGCAAACCCAAGGCGATGATCAGCGCACCCAGCGAAATTTTATGCAGGTCGATGCCAAAAATTCGCATCGCCAGAAAGGTGGCGGCCAGCACCAGCGGAATGGTTAGCGCAACCACCAGCCCCGGACGCACATCAATGCGCCACGGCTTGGTGTGCAAACCCAGTGCAAGGAGACTAACGGCCAGCACGATCAGCACCGCCTCGGCCAGCACTTTCAGAAATTCATTGACCGATGAGCTGACCGCTTTCGGCTGGTCAGCCACGCGCTGAAGCTCGATACCGACCGGGAGTTTGGCCTGAATTTTTGCGGCCATCGCATCAAGGCTCTGCCCGAGAGCGATAATATCGCCGCCCTTCTCCATCGACACGCCGAGTCCGATCACCTCTTTGCCGTTGAAGCGCATCTTGTCGCGCGGCGGATCAGCATAGGCACGTTTGACGGTCGCAAAATCGCCGAGCCGGAAACTGTTGCCATTGGCCCGTAACGGCATGTTTTCCAGCTCAGTGGCAGTCGCCAGTGCACCCGAGACACGCACCTGCAAATTATCGGTAGGTGTCACCAGAACGCCGCTGCCCTCCACCGCATTTTGCGCATTGATCTGCGCCACGACACTTTCGAACGGTATACCGAGCTGTGCGAATTTTTTCGTCGAAAATTCGATGAAAATTTTCTCGTCCTGCACACCGTACAACTCCACTTTGGCCACCGACGGTACACCCAACAGCTGCTGACGAACGAAGTCAGCATAGTCCTTGACTTCCGCATAAGTGAATCCATCGGCAGCCAGCGCAAAAATGGATCCGTAGGTATCGCCGAATTCATCGTTGAAGAAAGGGCCCTGCACGCCTGAGGGCAAGGAGCCCCGGATATCGCCGATTTTCTTTCGGACCTGATACCAGGTTTGTGGCACTTCTTTCGGCGGCGTCGATTCGCGCAGCTCGATGATGATCAGTGTTTCGCCGGGTTTGGAATAGCTGCGGATTTTGTCAATGAACGGCGTTTCCTGCAGCTTTTTTTCCAGCTTGTCCGTGATTTGCTCAGCCACTTGCAAGGAACTGGCTCCCGGCCAGTACGCTCGGATAACCATCGCACGAAACGTAAAAGGCGGGTCCTCGTCCTGGCCCAGCTTTGCATAACTGAAAATACCGCCCAGCAGCAAGACCACCATCAGGTAGCGAATAAACGGAATGTGCTCCAGCGCCCAGCGCGAGAGGTTCAGTCGCTCTCTCATTGCGCCTTGCCCTCAAGCGCGATCGGGGCTGTCACCGGGGGCGTTTCGCCCAGCACGGTCACTTTCTGGCCTTCACGCAGCAAATTGACGCCAGCTGTCACCACCATCTGCCCGGGTGCCAGCCCCGCCATGATGATGATTTCGTTACCCATGGCACCCGCGACTTCGACCATGGTCAGTTTGACCGCACCCTGGTCAACCACCCACACAGCTGTCTTTTCCTTGTGATTCAACAGCGCCGTCATGGGCAGTCGAATGCCGGGCGGCGCTTCGCTCGCAAACGATACCGTCGCT
>JBILCO010000051.1:0-9716 GCA_044353075.1 Burkholderiaceae bacterium | reverse complement strand
TCACTCCAGGGCGTACCTGAGTCTCAGATGGAAGCCGTCTCCTATGGCAAGGAAAAGCCGAAGGCTCAGGGCAGTGGTGAAGAGGCCTGGAAAGAGAACCGTCGCGCTGATATCGTCTACTGATTCTTGCCATGACTTCAAAAATCAGCACCCTGTGTGCCGCCGTTCTGATGGTGGCATGCAGCGCGCTGCCCCTGCAAGCCCATGCGTTTGAGGATGCCGATGCCCGGCGCGAAATCCTCAAACTGCGAGAACAGGTCAGAGATCTCAACAATCGTATCAATAACGAGATCGAGCAGCTCGCACGGCGTATTGATACGAAAGCCGATGACAAGAAAGTCAACGCACTGTTCACCGATCTGGAAAAACTGCGCATCCAGCTGCGGGGCGAAGTTGCGGAGTTGCGTGGTCAGGTCGAGATTTTTGCCAATGATCTCAACAAGGCCCAGCAAAAGGTCGACAAACTCGGCAATGATCTCGCCAATACACAACAAAGAGAAAAAGATCTGTACGCAGATATCGAAAAGCGTCTGAGCAAACTGGAACCGCGCCGCCAGACCATTGATGGCGTTGATCACGAAGTGACTCAGGGAGAGCAAAAGCTTTTCGATGAAACGACTGCCTCGCTCAAGAAAAAGGATTTCGCTGCAGCGACACAAGGTTTTTTGAGCTTCCTGCAGCGCTTTCCTGGCTCAGGCTATACGGCACAGGCATATTACTTTTTGGGTAGCAGCTATTTTGCTGAGGGAGACTGCAAAAACGCGATGCCAGCGCTGCAGACGGTGGTCAACCGCTTCCCTCTTTCCCAGCGAGCACCCGACGCCATGCTCAACCTTGCGATTTGTCAGGATGATTTGAATGACAAGAGCGCAGCGCGCGACACGCTGGAAGCCCTAATCAAGAAGTATCCTGCCTCATCAGCCGCTACGAACGCAAAGTCGCGCCTGGGTACGCTAAAATAAGCGGTCTCACTCAGGCCCTTGACGGCTGAACATGGCTAAGTGTTTGCGTTTGACAAGACTTCCGCGATTTCAGTATAATCGCGGTCTTTCGGGTCGTTAGCTCAGCTGGTAGAGCAGCGGACTTTTAATCCGTTGGTCGCAGGTTCGAATCCCGCACGGCCTACCAAAATAAAAACAGAAGCCCCACTCACGAGGTGGGGCTTTTGTTTTTTGTCGGATCAGGCACTCTTGGCGCACTTGTATTTGTCTTGAAACTCTAGAACATCGTTTCTTCAAACACCATTTGACCGACCTCGAAAGCCACCGTCAGGCTAAAGTCCAGATCGTCAAGCGCCACCAGCTGCAACGCGTTGAACCGTCCTTTGAGCGGGCGAATGACCAAGCCTTTCAGTTCGCCCTTAACAATCGTCGGCTAAGTAAAGAATTCATATCTCTGCGCACATCGGTTCTGCTATGGTCTTCAACCTATGCTCCCAGCCCATTCATCACAAAAATCCATGCATATCCATTCCGACTACAGCCAGCGCGTCGTCATCCACCAGGAAGCGCTGAACTGGACTCCCAGTCCTGTACCCGGCATAGAGCGCCGCATGCTCGACCGCGTGGGTGATGAAGTTGCGCGGGCCACGTCCATCGTTCGCTATCTGCCCAGCAGCCAATTCACATTGCATCAGCACGAACTGGGCGAAGAGATCCTCGTGCTTGAAGGCCAGTTCAGCGATGAACACGGCGATTATCCGGCCGGCACCTATCTCAAAAATCCGCCCGGGACTTCACATGCGCCATTCACTGAAACCGGTTGCGTACTGCTCGTGAAATTACGACATCTCGATCCCGAGGACCGGCAAGCCTGCATTATCAACACCCGCACCGCCCGCTGGTATCCGGGTCTGGTGCCCGGACTGTCGGTATTGCCCTTGTCCGAGTACGGGACCACGCATACCGCGATGGTCCGCTGGGCACCGAAGACGTATTTCAATCCGCACCGGCACTACGGTGGCGAAGAAATTTTCGTGGTGGACGGTGTGTTCGAAGATGAACACGGACGCTACCCGGCAGGCTCATGGATACGCAGCCCGCACCTGAGTGCTCACCAACCTTATAGCGTTGAGGGCTGCACCATCTTTGTAAAAACGGGCCATTTGCTCAGCGATTGAGCGTACTTATTACCAGCAGCCCAATCGCCTTCAATGAATTCGTGTTCTCAGACTGTAGATTCCACTGAAAATTTCTGAATACGGCAGCGTATGCCATTCGATGGCCGTACGCTCACGCGCGACACAGGAAAGACGCTGCCCGGATCCAGCGGAATGAATGAGAATCGTCGAAACACTTCACAGAGAATCAGCGAAGCTTCAAGCTGGGCAATGATCGCGCCGGTACACGCGCGCGGCCCCAGTCCGAAGGGGAGATAGGTACCGGGTACCGGTGCACCGCCATTCGACTCGAATCGGGAGGGCATGAAGCAATCAGCATGATCCCAGTAGGAGCGATGTCGGTGAATCAACCAGGGCGAGATCACCACAAAACTATCGGCCGGCACCCTGAGACGACCAAAATAATCTTCTTGCAAGGCCCGACGCGTCAGAAAGGCGGCCGGCGGATACAGGCGCAAGGATTCACGAAACACGTCACGCACAAAATTCAGTGATTTGAAATCGTCGAAACCGAAGGGACGATCTGCGGTGACCTGACGGATTTCATCGCGCATCTGCCCCAGGGTCTGTGGCTGCTGCGAGAGCATGAAAAATGTCCAGCAGAGACCGCTTGCCGTGGTCTCATGCCCTGCCAGAAAAAACACGGCCAGCTGATCGATGATTTTTTCGCGACTGAAGGGCACACCTTCGCTGTCGCGCGCATCAATCACTGCCTGCGCAAAATCGACAAATATTTTTCCCTGCGAATTCAGCGCCAACCGATCGGCCAGCAGATCGGCCAGCAAAGCTCTGAGCGTGGCGGCATCACGCAACAATGCTGGGCTGGGCACGGTCGGCGAGCGCGGATCGCTGGCGAGCACATGCTGCAACTGGAACTGTGGACTGTTTTTCTGGAACGAGGAAAAAGCCTCAAACACGGCGCCAGCCCGTACGGCACCAATAGGTGTTGAAAAAATGGTCCGTATCATGATGTCCGCGGTGACGTGCGTGAGCTCGGACTCGAGATCGATGACGGCCTCGGTGGGCAGGCGCAGCAGGCGCTCAATGAAATCATCGACAGCGTGGCGCATGGCCGGAAACATCTGCGCCAGCCGCATGTGCATGAAGGCCGGCTCCAGCATTTGCCGATCATGCTCCCAGATCTCGCCGGACGAAATCAGCACCCCCTCGCCCAGCAAGGGCGACAAGGCCGAGACCATCAGATCACTCTTGGGATAATTCTCCCGCGCTTCCGTGAGAATGCGTCGCACGGTGTCCGGATGATTGACGATGAATACCGGACGCCTGCCAACCGGCACGGTCACGATATCTTTGGTGTAGCAATCGCGCGGCAGCGTTTGCAACAGATCGGGCGAGCGCTGGAAAAGTATCCTGAGGCCGATCGCAAGATTCGATCGCAGGGCGGGCGCGGGTGGACGCCAGCCAACGGCGGGTAAGGTCTTCACTGAAGTCATGAATGATTGATCAAGGTCTGCTGTCTCGTGTCATGCCAGTCACGCCCTTCAATCGTGATCCCGGCGCCCGAAATATACACGTCAAGGGCAGCACGTCCCGTGCTTTGCCCCGGTCATCAAATACTTGGTATGCTGCGGCAGGGTCAAAACTACGACAACATCAGACCGCACAGGGACAACAAAAACAATGAGCACTTCCCTATCCCGTACCGCTTTTCTGACGCTACTCCTGATCGCCGTAATGATGGGCGCCAATCACGTCTCAGCACGCTTTGCTTTCAATGATGGCGTCAGCGTGACGACTGCAGTGATTTTCCGCAGTGGCGTGACGGCGCTGATCATCACCCTTCTGCTGATCAGCCAGCGCGCTTCACTGCGCGTGCAGGGCCGGGCGCTGGCCTTCATGCCGATCATAGGCTCACTGGTGGCCATACAAAGTTATTCGCTGTATTCAGCCGTGGCACGTCTGCCGGTGGTACTGGCGCTGCTGGCTTTCAATACCTATCCCTTGTGGGCAGCTTTCTGGGCACGCATCATCTATCGTCATCGGGCGGAAAAATTTGTTTTGCGGGCGATGCCCGTCATCCTGTTCGGGCTGGCCCTGGCACTGGATGTGTTTGGCGCCGCCTCAGGACTCGGTGCGTCTGCCCACTGGCAGCAGATCGGCATCGGCGTCGCGTTTGCAACCACTGCTGCAGCGACTTTCGCGCTGGCGATGGTGCTCACACAGCATGAAGCACTGGTGGTTGATGGCCGGGTGCGGACAGCCTTCACCTTAGGCATGGTGCTGATCCTGACGAGTATCTTCGCACTCAGCACCGGTGACTGGTCAATGCCCAAGAGCGCGATCGGCTGGTGGGGTCTGGCCGGCCTGACCGTCTTGTATGGCACCGCGTTTACGCTGATGTTCAGTCTGCTGCCACGACTGGGCGTGGTGGGCAACTCGGCCATCATGAATATCGAGCCGGTGTTTGCACTGGCACTGGCCTGGCTGCTGCTGGATCAGGCGATCGCCCCAGCGCAGGTTCTGGGCGCGCTGATCGTGGTGGCAACCGTGATTGCGCTCGGACTGCGCAAGCAGTCCGGCTGATCAGGCCGCAAACTCGATCAGCAAATCTTTGGCAGTCACCACACTGCCAGGTTTGACATGCGCTTGCAGCACCACACCATCAATCTCGGCGCGAATCATGGTCTCCATTTTCATCGCTTCGATCGAGACGAGTGGATCACCCTTCGCGACCTTCTGGCCCGGCTTAACAGCAAGCGTCACGACCATGCCCGGCATGGGCGCACCCACGTGCAGCGCATTCCCCTCCTGGGCCTTGGGATGCGATACCAGACTCACGACACCCGCATGCTGAACGCGCACCATGCGTGGCTGTCCGTTGAGTTCAAAAAATAGTTTCGTCTGAGCTTCCTCTTCCAGGTCGGTGCGCCCGAGCAAACGAATGACCAGCGTCTTGCCACGATCGATATCGACCGAAATTTCCTGACCGTCCTTCAAGCCCTCGAAAAACACATCGGTTGGCAGAACACTGACGTCACCATACTGACCACGATGCTGGGCGTACTCGGTAAAGACTTTCGGGTACATCAGATAGGACGCCAGCTCCTGCTCACTGATCTGGCGATCGATGGCGGTTTCCGCGCTGGCACGGGCCTGCTGCAAATCGACCGGCGGCAAACTCGCGCCGGGCCGGCCTTCGAGCGGATTCGCCCCTTTGAGTACTTTCTTTTGCAAGGCTGCCGGAAAGCCATCCGGCGGAAAACCCAACTCACCACGGAACAGTGAAATCACAGAATCCGGAAAAGCGATCTCTCTGTCCGGATCACTGACCTCGGCCGGCGTGAGGCCCTTGACCACCATGAACAAGGCCATATCACCCACGACTTTCGAGGTCGGCGTCACTTTGACAATATCGCCGAACAGCTGATTCACATCCGCATACGCTTGCGCCACTTCAGTCCAGCGATGATCAATACCCATGGTCCGCGCCTGCTCACGCAGATTGGTGTACTGACCGCCGGGCATTTCATGACGATAAACATCCGAGGTACCGGAACGCATATCGGCTTCAAACGGCGCATAGTAACGGCGCACACCTTCCCAGTATTGTGAGATCGAGAACAACCCCTCTGTCGACACACCCGGATCGCGCTCAGTATGTGCTAGCGCTGCCGCTATCGATCCCAGATTCGGCTGTGATGTCAGGCCGCTCATGGCATCCATCGCGCCATCGACGGCATTACAACCGGCTTCAATCGCAGCCAGCACACTGGCGGCGGCAATGCCGCTGGTGTCATGGGTGTGGAAGTGAATCGGCAAGCCGACTTCTTCTTTCAGGGCTTTGACCAGCGCGCGGGCAGCGGCTGGCTTGCAAACACCGGCCATGTCCTTGATGCCGATGATATTCACACCGGCACGCTCGAGTGCCTTGGCCATCGTTACGTAATATGACAACGTGTATTTCGCACGCGCCGGATCGAAAGGATCACCGGTGTAACAAATCGCGCCTTCGCACAGTGCACCGGTCTCGCGCACCGCATCAATGGCCACTCGCATATTGTCGACCCAGTTCAGTGAATCAAACACGCGGAACAGATCAATACCGCCGGCGGCAGCCTGCTGAACAAAGTGACGTACGACGTTATCGGCATAATTGGTATAGCCCACTGCATTCGATGCGCGCAGTAACATCTGAAACAGAATATTGGGCACGCCTTCGCGCAACTCAGTCAGACGTTCCCAGGGATCTTCCTTCAGAAAACGCATCGCCACATCGAAGGTTGCACCACCCCAGCACTCCATCGAAAACAGGTTCGGCAGCAGACGCGCGTAGTACGGTGCGATCGAACGCATGTCGGCGGTTCGCATGCGGGTCGCAAACAAAGACTGGTGTGCATCGCGCATCGTGGTGTCGGTCAGCAGCACCGATTTTTGCTCGCGCATCCAATGCGAAAATTTTTCTGCACCCAACTCGCGCAAGCGGTCACGCGATCCCAGCGGCACGGAGGTGGCCCGACTTGCTTTGGGCAAGAGTGGGGCAGGCAGAATAAGCTCGCTACTCTTGCGCCCCTTCATTTCAGGATTGCCGTTGACCACCACATCGCCGATGAAATGCAGCAATCGCGTTGCACGGTCTGCGCGTTTGACAAATTGAAATAATTCAGGCGTGGTATCAATGAAGCGCGTGGTGCATTCACCCGAAACAAACTGCGGGTGATTAATGACGTTTTCCAGAAACTGCAGATTGGTTGACACACCCCGAATACGGAATTCACGCAGCGCTCTGTCCATGCGCGCCGTGGCCTCAATGGTGGTCGGCGCCCAGGCAGTGACTTTCACCAGCAGGGAATCGTAATACGGCGTAATCACCGCGCCCGAATAGGCCGTGCCGCCATCGAGACGAATTCCGAAACCCGAAGCGCTGCGATACGCGGTGAGCCGGCCGTAATCCGGCGTGAAATTGTTTTCCGGGTCTTCCGTCGTGACACGGCATTGCAGCGCGTGGCCATTAAGTCGGACCTCGGACTGGTTCGGTAAATGCAAGCCCTGCGCATCGGTATCGCCGATTTTCAGGCCTTCGGAAATCCGGATTTGCGCCTTGACGATATCAACACCCGTGACTTGCTCAGTCACCGTGTGTTCGACCTGGATGCGGGGATTGACTTCGATGAAATAAAACGAGCCCGTGTCGGCATCCATCAGGAATTCAACCGTGCCAGCATGGGTGTAATTGACCGCACGCCCCAGCCGTAACGCCGCATCACACAGAAGCGCCCGATCGGTCTCGCTCAGATAAGGCGCGGGTGCCCGCTCGACCACTTTCTGATTCCGCCGCTGCACCGAGCAGTCGCGCTCGAACAAATGCATCAGATTGCCATGCGTATCGCCCAGCAGCTGCACTTCCACATGACGCGCACGGCGCACCAGCTTTTCAAGGTACATCTCGTCATTGCCGAAAGCGGCAGCGGCTTCACGACGTGCAACCTCCAGTTGTGCCGGCAGGTCGTCTTCAGATTCAATGACCCGCATACCGCGGCCGCCGCCACCCCAGCTGGCCTTGAGCATCAGCGGATAGCCAACCTCGGCGGCCAGCTTTCTGATCTCAGCCATCTCCTGCGGCAGCGCCTGCGTGGCAGGCACGACCGGGACCCCGGCGGCCATGGCCGCATTGCGCGCGGCGACTTTATTGCCCAGCGTACGCATGACCTCGGGCTGAGGGCCGATGAAGATAATCCCGTTCCTGGCGCAGGCCTCGGCGAAATCGGGATTTTCGGACAGGAAGCCGTAGCCCGGGTGAATCGCATCCACCTGCGCTTCCCTGGCGATGCGGATGATGTCCTCAATATCGAGATAGGCGGCAATGGGCTTCTTGCCCTCGCCCACCAGATAACTTTCGTCAGCCTTGAAGCGATGCAGCGCAAAACGGTCTTCTGCGGCAAAAATGGCCACCGTACGTATACCCAGTTCCGTCGCGGCTCGCATGACGCGAATGGCAATTTCGGAACGATTGGCGACGAGGATTTTCTGGATTTTTTTCATCTTGGCAAGCAAAGAGGTTCGATGCAGGATAGAAAAAGCACGTTAAATTCTACGCCAGTCGCCGGGCCAAGCTGTGGCGCTTTCACCGGGTGCCTCGCTGGCCGGGCTTATATTCTATCGACTCTCTCTACTGCACGCCGACCATGAAGAAAATAACGACCGGAATACTGACCGCGCTGATTACGCTGATCGTCGTCTTCAGTTTCTATACCTGGATAACGCTGAGCTGGTCTTATTCGACAGGCGAGCGCGCCGGCTTGCTGCAGAAATTCTCCAAGCGGGGATGGCTTTGTAAAACCTGGGAAGGCGAGCTCTTGCTGACCACACTGCCCGGCGTGATACCCGAAAAGTTCCTGTTCACAGTCCGCGATGACGAGGTGGCCAACCAGCTGGCGGCTCAGGCCGGGCGTCGACTGGTGCTGAAATATTCACAGCACAAAGGTATACCCTCAAGCTGTTTCGGGGATACCGAGTATTTCGTCGAGAGTTTCGAGATGCTTAAAAATGATTAAGGGCCGGTAATAATCTGTGCACGTGGCGCCTGTCTCGTTGGGTCGTTGGCTACGCTGGCTCGCTGCACCATATTGAACTATTCAGCGTATCCCTAAGGAGACAGGCTCTTAGTCTGCTTAAAAGGTATGCGGGGATGCCTTATCGGTATACAGTACCGAAAAAAGTCATGGCAGGCACCGGCTGAATGCCCGTCAGCCATAAATCTCCGGGGAGCTAAGGCATGGATCAGAAACGCAGGGATTTTCTGGATTTAACGACCGCGCTGTCGCTGGCCGCTGCCGGCAGCATACTGCTGCCCTGGCCCGCGCTGGCAAAGGAATGGGATGGTTCGCTGCTGACCACACGCACCTATCTGGAAGCGGCGCGAGCGCTGGGCGGTGATCTGGTTGTCGAAAGCAGCGCGATCACGGTGGCGGGCCCGGAGATGGTCGACAGTGGTTACATCGTGCCTGTCTCGGTTGAAAGCCGCCTTGAGGGCACGGACCTGATCGTGCTCGTGGTGCAGAAAAATCCCACGCCCGTGGTGGGCGTCTTCAAATTTCCGGATGGTACCCAGCCAGCGATCAACACCCGGATCAAGATGGGCGAGACCTCATCGGTCTACGCGGTGGTCAGAGCCAATAATAATTACTATGTCGCAAGCACCGTCATCAAGGTGCGGGCCGGTGGCAGCGGTTGCGGCTGATATCAGGAGCCCATCATGAGTGAACCCATGCGTATCAAAGCGGTATTGATCAAAGAGCTTGTGGAGGTCAAACTGATGATCCGTCATCCGATGGAATCGGGACTTCGCAAGGATGAAAACGGCAAGAAAATTCCAGCCCATTTCATTGAGACACTGGAAGTGAAATGCAATGGCAAAATTGTCTTCGATGCTTATCTCGGCATGGCCGTGTCGGAGAACCCCTTCCTGATGTTCAGCTTCAAAGGTGCCGCGAAAGGCGACCTGCTGGAAGCCACTTGGAAAGATAATCGCGGCGACTCGCGGACGGACACAGTCTCGATCAGCTAATCCGGGATCAGCTCAGTCGTATCGTCAGATAAATGGCGAGGCTGAGAACGACAATCACGCTAGCGCTGGTGA
>JBILCO010000196.1:0-4633 GCA_044353075.1 Burkholderiaceae bacterium | reverse complement strand
ACCGACTTGCAGCGCCACTTCATGTGCTCGCCATCCTGGCGGTGGGCCTGGCCACCGTCCTGCCCAGCTATTACATCGCTGACATGGCCGCATTCCGACCCACGCGCGCGCTCGGTCCGCTGGTCTGGTCCCATCCGGAGACGGCGGTAACAACGGTCGAACCGGAAGTCACTTCATCCAATGAGACCGTGCAGGCCCCGGTTGCCAGCAAGCCACCCGATGGCGATCCGCCGGACAACGTCGCCAGAGAAAAAACCGCAGCAGCGGCTGTCGCGACGACGGTTCCGGTTACCCCAAAAGGCGGCGTCTCGCATTTGTATGGCGAAGAGCATCTGGCCGGATTTTTCCGGACACTCAGAGAGCGCAGGCAGAGCCCGGTCAGGGTGCTGCACTATGGTGATTCGACGCTGGCGGGCGACGGCATTGCGAAAACCGTGCGTAAACGCATGCAGGAGAATTTTGGTTACGGTGGTCCGGGCTTTTTCGTCGCCGGCATGGATCCGCGCTGGATGCGGCGCGATGATGTACGCGTCGATCGCACCGGCGACTGGAACATACAAACCATACTCTTCGGTGGTAACAATGGCCGCTATGGTCTGGGTGGCGTGGTCGCCAAACCCCGCGGTAAAGGCCAGATACTGATTTCGCCGCCCAAGCCGAATGCAGGGATGGGCGAACATCTGGAGCTTTATGCGCAAAAATCTCGGCGTGATGAGACACCTGTGTTTGAAGTCAACGGACAAAAAATAGAAACGCTCAAGAAAATCGAGCACAAGGCTTTTGACCAGTGGATCTATGAGAGTGCGGATCCGATCTCGCGCGTGAAGATGACGATTGCCGAGCCCAATCTTGAAGTATATGGCGCCGTACTCGAAGCCGCGCGCGGCATCACCTGGGAGACGACGGCTGTCGTCGGTATCGCCAGCGGCTCTCTGCGTCAGTTTGACCCGGTCCATCTGGCTGAGCAAACCGCAGCACGCAATCCGGATCTTATCGTGGTGATGTTGGGCGGGAATGAAACCAATCATGGTGGCCTGATGACGCCCGAAGGACGCGTCTACAAAGAGGGTTTTACCTCGGCCCTGAAAATATTACGTCAGGGTGCACCCAAAGCGGCTTGCCTTGTCATGAGTCCGCTTGATCAGGGAGTACTCAATGATGACGGGCGCATTACTTCGCGCCCGCTCATTGAGCGCATGGTCACTTATCAGCGTCAGGTCAGCCTGGAGAATGGTTGCGCGTTCTGGAATACCTGGCAATTCATGGGCGGCAGGGATGCCTTTGCACGCTGGTTAGCGCAGGGCCTGGCCTGGACTGATCTGAATCATCTGACCGAAAAAGGTCTGACTCGCATCGGCAATGCGTTTTCCGAGTCGCTCTTGCAGAGCTACCGGCGTTATGAGGCAGCGCAGTGATGACGAGCCGAAACGCAGGATGTCTTTTACGGGCACAGAAGCGGATGCGGGCGATGCGGCATATGTTACTGACTGTGTTGATGTCCGGTCTGATGCCTGCTCTTGCAGCGGCAGCGGATGGCAGTGCGAATGACGCCACAAATGTCACCACAAATGTCACCACAACGCTGGCTCCCGCCGAATCACAGACCTCGCTTCAGGTATTCACCGTCATCGGTGGCAAAGACATGGAAGCACTGAAGTGCTCGACGCCTCAGCGACGAAAGACGCCCGAACGTAAACCGGCACCGTCTGTCACCGACTCGCAAAGACAGGATCCGGCACCCGCCGGCAGCGACGAAGAAATCATTTCGCTGACCGAGGCAGAGGAGACAGAGATGCTGAAGAAGGCACTCGCGCCACCGAGCCCGGATGATTTGCGACGCAATTTGCCAAAATCGGAATGGATCAAAAAATTCCATGCAATGCTGGCATCCGCCTCGCGTGAGCGGGTTGCCCGGATCGGCCTCTGGGGTGGCAGCCATATGGCCGCTGAATTTTTTTCCAGTGAGTTACGGCATGCGTTGCAGGAGCGTTATGGTGCCGGCGGCGCGGGTCATATTAATTTGCTCTATGGTCGTCCCGGGCTGAATCTGCCCGTGAGCGGTTTTTGCCGTAGCGGTGAATGGCGTGAAGAGCTTCCCCCCAGAACTGTCAATTCACCCAAAATCAGTGCAGGTCTGGGTCTGTATGCGATGACCTCGGTGACATCGCATGCTGCGCTGGAGGCCGATCTGCGCTCGAGTCATGCGAAATACCGCGCACAGCACATCACACTGCATTTTCTCCGACAGCCCGCGGGCGGTTCTTTCGAACTGATTGTCGATGGTGAGACGCTGGCTACGCTAAATACCCAGGGGTCTCAGGCGATCGGCATTGTGGAAATCAAATCGGCGTTGCCCATGTCGCGTATCGAGATACGCGTTAACGAATCGAAGCACGTCACGTTGCTGGGTCTGTTTTCCGAAGATCTGCAGGGTGCGGTGCTGGATAATTTCGGCATCGCTGGTGCTGCCGGTAATTACTGGCGCACTGTCGAACCGGAATTGTTCAAGGCGGCCCTCACCGATCGTGCCTACGATGCCGTCATACTTGCCTATGGCACTAACGACGTCACCGGTAAAACCTGGAATCCGGAGCGCTATCGCCAGGACTATCGGCAGACGCTGGTCGCGATGCGTGCCGCATTACCCCAGGCGGCCTGCATGCTGATTCCACCCGGTGATCGGGTCACGCGCTTTAAAGTGAAAAAAATCCTCAAGGTCAAAGTCGGCAAACGCAAGACGGTCAACAAGACGCAAATCACCACGCATTACGATTTACAGACCTATCCTGCGCGCCATGCACAGGCCGCCGCCATTCAGCGCGAATTGGGCGACGAATATCAGTGCATGGTGTGGGATATGTCGCTCGTCATGCGCGAGATGGGCGGTGCTTATGCATTGATGAAGCGATCTCCGCCGTGGATGGCCAATGACCTGATTCACCTGACCCCTGCGGGCTACCGTGAAATGGCCAGACGCTTCATTGGCTGGCTGGAGCTTTCCAGCGGCAAAACACCTTGAGCTGTGTGATGGCGTTGAAAACTCTGACAGCTTTTTGGTCATGTATTATCGAGTAACAAAGGCACCGATTCATTGAAGGTCGCCCGGATGAGATAGGTTCTTAACGCCATGTTTTTTGTAAAAGTTAGCTCATGCACACCGAACGACACTGGATCCCGGCCTGCGCCGGGATGACATTTGAAGCGCTGTTGGCCCCAAAATCGTCATCCCGGCGCAGGCCGGGATCCAGTGTCGTTGCTTCACTGAGGAGCATGAGCTGGCTGCCTTATTTTTGTGCTCGATTGACTATCCACCTTGGTCGTGAACGTGGCTTTCGTATCGCCACCTTATTGATCAGTCGCTTTGCTGCATTTTTCTTCTTCGCCGCGCTGATGTTCCAGCAAACGCTGAGCGCCGCCCCCTTGTCGGCTGACCTCAAGGAAAAATCCTTTGTCACCTCCGACCGCGTTCGCCTCACTTATGTGACTGGCGGCACCGGTGACATTGATCTGATTTTCATCCCGGGCTGGCTGATGCCCGCCGAAATTTTTCAGCCGCAGCTGGACTACTTCTCAAAAAAATACCGCGTCCATTCGCTTAATCCCCGATCGCAGGGAACCTCCGACATTTATCGCGGGCCGCGTCTGGCCGAGCTGCGCGCGCGGGATATCAGGGAATTCATCGCACACCTGAAAGCCAAACGCTTCGTCTTGCTGGGCTGGTCGCTGGGGGTGATGGAGTCGCTCGATTATCTGACGCGCTATGGCCAGGAGGGATTGATGGCACTGGTACTGATTGATAATTCTATCGGCGAGGGTGAGCCGCCCAAAGCCCGCAAGACTGCGCGCGCCAACATGACCGAGGCGCAGTTCACGAAGTACATCAAAGAATTTTCACGCGCGATTTTCAAAACCACCCCGGACGAAGATTTCATTGACGTCGTTGAGAAATCCGGACTTCGGCTTGCAAAAAATCCTGCAGACGCCTTCAGTGTGTTGAGCAAGCCGTATGAGCGTGAGTACTATCGTGACGCGGTGTATGCCACCACACGACCAGTCTGGTATGCGATCACGCCGCGGTATATAGAACAATCACAACGATTCATCGACAAGCATCCGCAGGGGCAGACAAAAATTTACAACGGCGCCGGTCATGCCTTGTTCGTTGATGCAGCCGATGAATTCAACCGGGACCTGGAAGCCTTCCTGGTGACCAGCGATGAGGCCGAGAAAATCAGTGAAGACTGATTTTTACCGATCCATCGATTGATATCGGTATTTACCTGTAAGCCTGCCGCCCAGTCGCCAGTACAGCCAGCCTGCGATGCCGAGGTTGAGTAGATTCCAAGCCACGCCATTGATGAAAGCCGCCTGATACGATCCGGTCAGATCAAATACTTTGCCGGACATCCAGCCACCGAGCGCCATGCCGAACAGCGTCGCCGTGATAACCGAGCCGACCCGTGCCCCCGCTTCAGCCGGTGGAAAATGTTCACGCACAATGATCGCGTAGGACGGCACGATCCCGCCTTGAAACAAGCCGAACATGATCGCAATGACATACAAAGACATGAGGCCGTCAAAGGGTATGAACAAGAGCAGCGCAACGCCTTGCAAGGCCGAGCCGAGCAGCAGG
>JBILCO010000322.1:0-2643 GCA_044353075.1 Burkholderiaceae bacterium | reverse complement strand
GACGGATGTGAACGCAGTGCGACGGTTGATGCGCCATCCCTCATTCTCTCTGAAAAATCCGAATCGTGCCCGCAGCCTCTTGTTCGCCTTCTGCAGCAGCAACCCCGCACAATTTCACGCGATTGATGGCAGTGGTCATGCATTCTGGACCGAGCAGGTGATTGCATTGGATGCGATCAATCCTCAGGTTGCTGCGCGCCTCGCACGCACGCTGGATCGCTGGCGCAAGTACACGCCGGTTTTACAAAAGTCCATGCGCAAGGCGCTTGAAAAAGTATCGTCTACTAAAAAACTGTCGAATGACGTTGCCGAAATCATCGGTAAGGCGCTCGCCAATTAATCCTCAACTGCCAGCGAGTACCTCGATGAAACGCGTCAGCCTGACCCAGCACCTGATTGAAGAGCAGCGCCTTAATAACTCCATTCCCGCTGAGCTGCGGCTGCTGATCGAAGTTGTCGCTCGTGCCTGCAAAACGATTAGTCATGCGGTCGGCAAAGGTGCGCTGGGCGATGTGCTGGGCGCTGCTGAGACTGAAAACGTGCAGGGAGAAATTCAGAAAAAACTCGACATCATCTCGAACGAGATTTTATTGCAGGCAAACGAGTGGGGCGGCCACCTTGCAGCGATGGCCTCGGAAGAAATGGAAACCATCCATCCGATTCCGAACCGCTATCCGATGGGCGAGTACATGCTGCTCTTCGATCCGCTCGATGGCTCGTCCAATATCGATGTGAACGTCTCCATCGGTACGATTTTTTCTGTGCTCAAGGCGCCCGAGGGCATGGCAACACCGACAGAAAAAGATTTTCTGCAGCCCGGCACCCGACAAGTCGCTGCTGGTTATGCAGTCTACGGTCCACAGACGATGCTCGTGCTCACTACAGGCAATGGCGTCAATTGCTTCACGCTTGATCGTGAAATGGGTTCCTGGGTCATGACGCAGCGCGCTATCCAGATTCCGGCCGACACGGCGGAGTACTCAATCAATGCGTCCAATGCGCGGCACTGGTATCCACCGGTCACCCGCTATATCAACGAGCTCGAAGCAGGTGCGACCGGACCGCGCGGTAAAAATTTCAACATGCGCTGGATCGCGTCCATGGTCGCTGATGTCCATCGCATACTGAACCGCGGTGGTATCTTCATGTACCCGGCCGATGCGCGCGAGCCCGACAAATCCGGCAAGCTGCGCCTGATGTACGAAGCCAATCCGATGGCTTTCATTGTCGAGCAGGCGGGAGGCGCTGCCACCGACGGTAAAACACGAATTCTGGATATTCAGCCGCATACCTTGCATCAGCGTGTCGCTGTGTTCATCGGTTCTCGCAATGAAGTAATTCGAGTAACGGAGTACCACGCAGCATAAGGATCGCTTGTCGTTGGCGCAGGTTTGGATGGCGAGTTGTTTGTTAAACTATTGCCCATCGCTGATGTAGCTCAGTTGGTAGAGCAACTGATTCGTAATCAGTAGGTCGGAGGTTCGATTCCTCTCATCAGCACCAGATTCTCAAGCATAAAGCCTAGTTTTCGGACTGGGCTCTTTTGCTTTTATGTTGCTTGGTTTAGTGCCTGACATCGCCGAGAAATCGGCCTGTCAGGTGGGGCAGGTTGGCAGGTCAGCCGAGGTGTTCTGAATGGAACGGCTGTTAGCCACAATTTTGCAAACTCATAAATCACAGGCTACTGGACAAGGAAATCCGTAGCTGTTAAAGAATTACTCAACCCAGTCAGCGTCACATCAATAAAGCTTACAGCCTGAAATTTAGTGCCTATACCGTCGGCATCATAGGCGACGGACCAGGTAGACCCACTGCCAGTGATCAAGAGATAGTCGCTCAGTGAAGCGGACGAGTTCAGAGTTCCGTCTTTATTGACCATGCCTGTGGCGAATTTGAAGATGGATTTGCTGAGAACGATCTTGTCCGTGCCATTGCCAAAATCTGTGATGGTGTCTGTATTCGATATGGTGGCATTAAGCGTAATGTCAAAAACGAATCGGTCATTGTCCGCGCCGCCAGTCAGCGCGTCATTGCCCAAGCCACCGATCAAGGTGTCGTTGCCTGCACCACCAAGCAAAGTGTCGTTGCCTTCTTTGCCATCGATTCTGTTGGCGCCAGTGTTGCCTGTCAGCGTATTGTGCAGTTTATTCCCGTTGCCATTGATACTGGCAGACCCAGAAAGTTCAAGACTACTGACATACCCTGTTGCTGTGACAAGCGAAGCAGATCCTGTAATATCGTTCAATGAGTAGCTCGTTGAGCTGCGGATTACATAACTGCCTGCATCCGCACGTGCAATCACTACATCCTTTGTGTTATCGACAATAAAAGTAACTCTTTGACTGTTAAAAAACGCCTTGCCCATCATAATGTCAGCGCCGATGCCGCCGTTGATTAAGACACTGCCAGTTGCATCTTCAGCCAAGCTTAGGTTGACGAAATCGTTGCCTGCGCCTGCATCTACGGTAACGTTTTCTATCGCATCTCCAATTATGAAATCAGCACCTGAGCCAAGCTTGAATTCATAGTCAGATTTTGCCACCACAATGTAATTTGTGGCTCCAGATGAAAGATCTAGAGTGGACGGATCATCAAACACACCCAACAATTCAGAGTTATAGGTCGTTGATTTACCGTTAAAAA
>JBILCO010000050.1:0-9818 GCA_044353075.1 Burkholderiaceae bacterium | reverse complement strand
CAATGAATTGTCACAATTGGGTATCGCCTGCGAACCCGGTCAGTTTGTTACGACCGGTACCTGCCGTGTGCCGGTCACGGTGGCGCCGGATGACCGCATTCATGCCGACTTTGGCGAGTTGGGAAGCGTCAGCTGTTCTTTCAGCGAGTGACGCTGATCGCCATCATTTTTGTTTTCGCGTGTCGGCCTTGCGTTGCGCGGAGCGCGCATACGGTGACACGGATGGCTGGCGCTTGACCACGGCGCGCTGGCCCGATGGCTTGAAAGAAAAATAGTCCGGCTCCAGCGCAAGCACGGCATTCTCGGTGATGTCCTGACCGATATTGGTCTCATTGCCCAGGGTGGTCCTGGGTACCACCAGCGTTGAGCCCGCTTTGGGTTGCATGTTGGCGGGGATGGCATTGGCGCTGCGTATCACCTGAGGCGTGGTCTGGAATTTTGCCGCAATACTTTCAATACGCTCGCGTGCCATCGTGACCTTGTGGGAGGTCCACGATGACAGCGCCTGTGTCCAGTTATTCAGATTCTCACGAAATTTTTCTGCATTCGGGGTGGGCAACAGTATCTGCGTCTCCGAACTGCCAGTGATCACCGGGCGGTTGAACTGGGGATTGAGCGCCTTGAATTCTTCCATCGGCAGTTCGGCCAGTTCAGCGGCAAGATTCATATCGATGTCGCGCGTTTTTTTCACTGACACGAAATAAGGCTTGTTTTCGACCGGCGGCAGCTTCACGCCGAATTGATCTGGCGAAGCGATCACATGCTTCAGCGCCTGCAGCTTCGGATAGTAATTGCGCGTTTCGGCCGGCATGTAAGCCGACAGACCGTTGTAATTAATAGGCCGGCCTGCGGCCTTCGCTCGCGCAATGGCACGCATCACCGAGCCTTCGCCCCAGTTATAGGCAGCCAGGGCCAGCTGCCAGTCGCCGAACATGCCATGCAGTCGCTGCAGGTAGGTCAGTGCGGCATCCGTCGAAGCGATGACATCGCGCCGATCGTCACGAAATGCATTTTGCTTCAGATTGAAACTGCGACCTGTGCTGGGAATGAATTGCCACATGCCGGCCGCTTTGGCGTGCGAATAGGCCTGGGGATTAAAGCCTGACTCAATAAAAGGTAGCAGTGCCAGTTCCGTCGGCATCTGGCGCTTTTCCAGTTCCTGCACCACATGGAACAAGTAGCGTGATGCGCGCTGGGCAGTGTGCTGCACGCCGTCCGGGCGGGCACCGTAACGGAGGCGGTGACTTGTGACGAGCGGATTATTCAGTTCCTGTATCGCGAAGCCTTTGCGAATCCGATCCCAGAGATCACCCTGTCCGGCGTCGGACTCCGTGAATTGCGGATCCAGCAGCTCGGCAGCCGCAGCGGGTATCAGGGTGGCAGGTGTCAGTTCAGGCGTCTGCTGGCTGAGGTCTTCATATTGGGCCAGCAGCGTTGCGCGATCAGATTCGGCGCAGGCGGTCACGTGGATGAGCGAAACAGCAGTCAGGGCTGTGACATACGCCAGCGAGGCCGATTTTTTCAGGTACAGCATAGGTTGCATTCTCCCGGCAGGCAGGCGCTGAGCCACCTCCGTTTTATCGAACCCGGAGTCTATTGATGACAAGGAAAGCCCGTCAAGCAGAATATCGTCCTTTATTCATATCAATATTTTCAATCAGACAATATCGCGTGGGTGCGCTGAATAAAAGCGCATTTTGTGGGAAGCCAGCGCAGCGGTACGATGCTGGATCTATAAAAATCAATAGGTTAGTGCCATTTTTCAGCCGACAACGTGTCCTGTGTCATGTAATCAGCGCTTTTCTTGTTCAGTCCGATGAGGCGCTTGTGGGCTACCTACTCTTTTATGGATGAAATGTCGGCGAGCACCCGATTGAGTCGGGTCGGTTCTTCTGCGAGATTCCGATAGCCGGCGCTCGTTGGATGGATCTTGTCCCTCGCCAGCGCCGTCTCCGGAACGGACAGCCAGCTATCGCCCCAGATCTCAGCAACTTCGCGGACCATCTCGCGCTGCGCGGGTTTGACTTTCGGGGGCAGTACCCAGAAAACACGGGTACCTGCTTTGACGTTTTCGCGGATTTTATTCAGCTCCGCGATCGTGTTGACGCCTTGATGATCATTGGTGCCCAAGCTAATAATCAGGCTTTTTGTCGGGAGTTGGGCATTAAAAGCCGGGAAATAATGCTTGTTCCATTGAGATGACGTCCATCCGGTACGTGCGTAACTCACGCATTCCTTACGAAAATGCGAGATGCCGACCGCGATGCTGTCGCCAATAACCAAACATTCGAGCATAGTTTGTCCTCTTGAATCAATGCGTTATGTCGCACCGACAGGCTGATTGTCACGCTGACAATCCTGTCGACATACCGCGGATAGTCACCAGCACCGCAAGTCACGTGCCAGCCAGCATCCAATGCCATGATGACAATCTATTCTATTATGTAAAAAGTAATTTTTTAGCCGGCTTGTGTGTTGTTGTTGCGCTAACGCAGGCCGATTTGCAAGGCAGGTGCCTCATGAGTGGCGGGTTGGCCGGTGATCAGCGGGTTACGCGCGGGCAGTCTGAAGAGGCAGACCGTTAAGTGATTGAAAAGCGGTTTCTGCCGACCCATCGGTACCGTGCGGCAACTGGCGAAAAATCGTCAGCCACAGAGCCTCACCTATAATGAGTGCCACGCCATTAACAAAAAACTACCGCGCCGGCCCGAGCGGTATCCGACAAGACTTCCTGCAAGGCGGTAGCCGATATGAAAACCAAGTCAAAAATCTTTGCAGGGCTAGCGGTGCTGCTGAGCGCGGCACTGGCGCTGATTTTCATATTGAAATCGCCCTCCCGCGAGGGCTATGTGGTCGAGAGCTCACAGGCGCCTGAGGATTTCGAGGTCGATTCCCTCGCGGCTTTTAATCTGTCTCATGTGAAGTACCGGGAAACAGAAGCAAAAAATCGGGTAGCGGCCTGCATCAGCAAACGCTACAAAATCACCTCGGATGCGGCACGCAAAATCACGCAGCTGGCTGAGCAAGTCGCCACCAAACATCAGCTTGACCCGAATCTGATTCTGGCGATTATTGCCAATGAATCCAAATTTCATCCGCTGCTGGTGAGTCCGGTCGGGGCGCTCGGCCTGATGCAAATCATGCCGAATGTACACAAGCGCAAACTGGCGGTGTACGGCGGCGAAAACGCGGCGCTGAATCCGGAGGTCAATATGATCATCGGTGCTGCCATCATTAGCAGCTTCATGCGCCAGACCGGTTCGCTTGAGGGCGGGTTGGCGATGTACGTGGGCGCGGGATTTGATACCTCGCATCCCTACGTTTACAAAGTCAAATATGAGCTGGAGGTGTTCCGCGATTGTGCCAACGGCATCAACCGCAGCGCAGCCGATCTGCCGTCAGCCAAGTCTGGGAAAACCGTCCTGACGGAGAATGACAATCAGCCGTCCGAGCTGGCAGAGGAAGCCGCAAAATAATCACTTCGGCGTACCGTCATCGCCAGCTTTCTCGGGAGGCATGACCGAAGCCGGCAAACCGGCATCGCTGTTCCAACCCAGGCTCGATGCCAGTTCCTGCGCGAGACGCTGATAACCCTTGATGGTGAAGTGGATCAGGTCTTTCGACATCAGCGCCGGATTGGCTAACTGCCACGCATAAGCCGAGCCCTGACCACCCATCGCGGTTTGCATGCTCCAGGTTTTGCATGCATAGCGCGCACCCAGTTCTTTTTGAATGGTGAATATTTTTTCGTGAATCGCAGAAAAGCGCAGCAAGTCCACCGCTGTGTATCCATAGCGTACCCGGGCCCGGGCCGTATGTCCCTGCTTGCCTTTCTGCGCGTGCGTCGGCTTTACTTTGCCTGCTTTTTTCACCTTGCGCACGCGAGGCACCAGAATGCCCCGGTCACCCGGTGCAATTAACAGGCATTCAGATTGCGGAAACACCTGGCGCATATTTTTCAGCGATTGTTCGAGCGTCTTCGCGTAGCCGGCTGCATCAAACGGTGCTGCATTGCCCTCGTTGGTGCCATATTCAAGCATGACCAGATCGTAGCTTCGATCTTTGAAATACCCTGAAAAATAATCAGGATCCAGTTGCTGCCATGCGCGCACCGTGGCGCCAGGTATGCCAAAGGAATCCAGGGTCGCCGCGGGCGGCTGTCGGTAATTCAGAAACATCCCGTTCAGTTGCACCGGCTGCTCAGTCACACGTATTTTCAGCAGCGACAAAGGCCGGTTACCGACAATACTCAGTGAACCAAAGCCTTTGGGACCGCTCAGGCTGACCTTGTTTTCGGGGCCATCATCAATGCTGATCGATACGCTACCTGCACCCGGCGACTGATGGAAAAACAGCTCCACACGACTCACATCGGCTTCGCCGTTCTCATTGCGTAAATCGAACCACAGATAGGCCTCTGCGTCGCCCTGCAATACGTTCAGGCCGACACCGGTCGGTATATCGGTGTTGCGTGCAACGTAAGCGAGGTCGGATTTCCAGCCGTCCATGCAGTGACGACGCAAAGGCAGGTTCACACCAGCCCTGCCCATGGTGAACGGAATGAACTGGGTCCGGGCTTTCAGGCCCTGCGCCAGAAAAATTCGCTTGAGCTCATACGAAAATGATCCGGCCGCCAGATGGCTGTCACCCCAAATGCCGACGCGCAGCGGCTGAGTCCGGGGGGTACCAGGACGATTGGTCATCGTGGCGCTCTGCACAGTCTCGGCCTCAGCGCCAGACGCCTTGTTCAGACGTGATGTCAGTACCCCCAGCTCATCCAGCTCTTCTGCGTCGGGTGGCTCAAGAACATCACCGCTTGCGGGCCTGGGCGGCTGACTGGGTTTGCGTTTGACCGGGCACTGCAGATCGCCAATGACCGAGCCCTGTTGAAAAATGAAATGTCGTCCGACCTCATTGGCCAGTAATGACGAGGGTGAGCCTGTTGCAACCAGTACCAACACGCCGGCAAGACCTGCGGCTGTGGTCCGTGCTTTGGTCAGGAATGCATGCATCAGCATGGCCACTGGGTCACGTGGCGGGAATCGTTCAGGGCGCGCGGGCAGCGGGTCATCTCGGTAGTCTCAAGGTGTATCAATGGTTTTCAAAACGGCGCTTGCAATGCGTTGCAAGCCCTGAGGGCTGAAGTGAATGCCATCATCAGCGCGCAGGTTAATTTTCTTTCCTGTCGCATCGGTCGCATGACGAACATAGGGCTGATCAAGGCGGCCAATCAATTCTTCCGTTGACACGAAATCAAAGCCATAACGTGTCATGTTGTCGAGAAATATCGGATTCTGAACGACAGCACCACGCTGCACCCTTTTTTCTTTCATGGCAGGCAGGCCCACCCAGATCAGGTGCACTTTTTTTTCTCTGGCAAATTCACAAATCTCGCTGACCCGGGCACTGTAGATCGACGTCCATTCCGGGGACGGAAATCGAATCACCTGCCGGCGCTCGTAAATATCCCAGGGGTCATTCGGCCCCAGAAAAACTACGACCGTCGTTAATTGGTACTGGACGATTTCCTTTTTTATTTTTTCTACCCAATCGAGTCGCCGCTTGACCGTTAGTCCGGTACTTTGCTGACTTTCATTCCGTAAAAGCCAATCGGGGTACGTCGCCTTCAGTTCGCGGATCATGAGGGGAGCGATACCCTGCATCATCGAGTCGCCGGCGAACAGTATGCGTTGCACCGCTGGTCGGATACGTTTTTCTGGCGGTGATTCAGGGGCGGCCGCAGGTGCTGCCGTCTGATTGGGTAATGCGGGTTCGTTCAATGGCGCGGTGCGAACCAGCAGATACGCGGCGAGCGACAGCAGCATAACGATTGCAAGCACTATCGTAAGCAATGCCGTCAGCGGCGGTTTTTTAGTGGAAGGCATCAAATCACTGTTATTTTTTGGTGCTGCAGTCGCTCGTGCCACAGCCGTCTAATGAGTGCTTGCTCATGCTTTGGTAATCCCGCCGCACGGCACGACTTTCAGCGTTTTGCTGGTGTCATTACTCGCCGGCTCGGGCAGGCCGGACACACGCAGAATTTCTGCGGTCATCGCGCGCACGCCTTTTTTCGTCAGATGGATATGATCTTTGCCAAAGTATTCTTTGTGGCTCTGACCAATAGAGCGCCAGTCGATCAGTTTGACATTCGGGAATTCGCCACTCAGTTTTTTCAGCAGCTCGTTATTGGATTTTTCCCAGCGGCGGGGTGCTTTGACATTAATGAAAACAACCTGCCGGACGTTGGAAAGCAGTGCCATGACCTCTCTGACCTGGTCTTCGTACAGATAGCCATTGGTCCCCAGATGAATTACGACGATATCGGCCAGTTCATTGCGGTTTTTCAGTTCATACAGCCGGTTCAATCCATCCTTGCCCTGCCGGCCAATCGCTGCATCGATTTCCAGACCTTCGATTTTTTTTGCCAGATGGTCGCTGGCACCCAGCAGCACCGAGTCGCCGAGTACCGTAATCAGTGGTTTGGACTTCAACGAAAATTTGTTTGACACTGAGCGAATGCAAGCTGCGCGGGACCGGTGCGCGGCAATCTCGCTGGCATGGGCTGGTTCAGCAACTTGCAAACTATCGGCAGCCGGATGTTCGGGGAGAGCATGGTTTTTCTCAAGCGGTGCTGGCCGTATCTGTATCGTCAGAACCGTCGCCAGGATACCCGTCATGCAGCTCGCGTAAAAAGCGACACGCTGGCGGGCCGGCCAGCGCAACACCTGTCCGGTGCGTATCGGATTTTCAATCAGGCGGTAAGAGAGCTCGGTCAGTATCACGGTCAGGCTCAGCCGTATCGCTGCCTGGACCCAGGGGTTGTCGGGCAATTCAAATTCCGGGCGCAGCAGCGCGAAAACGGGCCAGTGCCACAAATACAAACCGTAAGACCGCTGACCCATCCATGTCAGTGGCTGCACGCTCAGCCACTTTCGTAATACGCCGTCTTTGTGGGCAGCGGCGAACAGCAGGCCGATCGACAGCAGCGCGATCCAGAAAAAGCCACCCTGATACAACGCGACATCGTATTCAGTGACGAACAACATCGCCCACAGCAGCGCGCTGAAGCAAATCAAGCCCAGAAAATCGCTGATCGTCGCCGGGAGTTTTGTCGCGGATGATTGGGATGACAGAGGATTCCAGATCGCAGCCAGCGCCGCGCCCATGAACAAACCCATCGCATGGGTATCCGTGCCCAGATAAATCCTGCTGGGATCCTGAGCTTGCGGGTAACCGTGGCGCACCGACAAATAAATCATCCAGCCTGATGACAGCAGCGCCAATGCAGCGGCGATAAAGAAAAGCGCGCGTTGCCCGAAGCGACGCAACACGACCAGCAGTAACAAAGGCCAGACGATATAAAACTGTTCCTCAATCGCCAGTGACCATAAATGCTGTAGCAACGCGGGTCTGCCAGCCATTTCAAAATACGATTGTTCCGAAAAAATCTGCCACCAGTTCGAGAAATAAAACAGCGCCGGCAGTAAATCGGAGCGAGTGCGCCAGGCTGCATCCGTGATCCACCATTCGGTGATCAGTACACAAACAATCAGCAGAACCAGCACGGCGGGTAATAAGCGTCGTGCTCGTTTCAGGTAAAAGATGCCGATTTCGATGGTGCCGGTGGTCTGATACTGCCGTATTAATTGTCCGGTAATCAAGAAACCCGAGACCGTGAAAAAGATATCGACACCCAGGAAACCCGAGGAAAACAATCCGGGGATATCGAGGTGGAACAGGATGACGGCAAGCACCGCGAATGCGCGCAAGCCTTCAAGGCCAGGCAGATAGTCAGTGTGTTTCTGCGGGTGCGTCACAACGATGCTCGGAAAATGAGGACCGCTGATTATATGGATTAATCAGCAGATTTTTATAAAGCTTTGATGCGGATCGCTGATTAATTGCGGCCGGAATGATCAGATCGCGTTGACGATATTACAAAAATGCTATTGATTCGGACCATGCCTCGTGGTTCAGCTGATTGTTCAGCGCATCGCGTCCTCAATCAGCGCAAGTAAATCATCGTAATGATCGACCGCGGTAAATTGAGGGAATTGCGCTTTTACATTCGCGGGTGCGTGAAACAGGAATCCCGCATCCGCTGCGCCCAGCATACTCGTGTCATTGAACGAATCGCCCGCGGCAATGACGCGGTAATTGAGCTGCTGGAGCGCCAGTACAGCAGCACGCTTCTGATCCGGAATGCGCAGCCGGTAATCCACAATGCGGTCATCCCGGACCAGCAGTGTATGGCAGAGCAGGGTGGGCATACCCAGTTGACGCATGAAGGGCGCAGCGAACTGCTCGAAGGTGTCTGACAAGATCAGTAGCTGGGTTCTCGAGCGCAAGGCATCCAGAAAATCCCGTGCGCCCGGCAGCGGTTCTAGTGTGCCAATCACGGCTTGTATCGCCGATAGGCTCAACCCGTGCTGGTCAAGTATGTCGAGACGACTGCGCATCAGCTTGTCGTAATCGGGTTCGTCGCGCGTTGTCCGGCGCAAGGCTTCGATGCCGGTTTTCTCGGCAACAGCAATCCAGATTTCCGGTGTCAGCACACCTTCCATGTCGAGCGTGACGATCGTTTGTTTCATGTCGCAGGTTTTTTTAAAAATCAGATCGGGGAACAGACAAACCAAACGAATAGTATTCCTTCGCAGACGTTCCGAATCATTTGTTACTTAAATAATAACGGCGAGGCGTGCGGGTGATCCTTCTGCCTCAAACGGCACAAAAATGAGAATCGTGTGAGGGCCAGTTGGTACAATCAAAACTTAATAGTTCAACATAAGTGTTTAAAGATTAACAAATAAATTCGCCATTTTTGGCAGGCCGGTATTCAGTATTCAAAACTGGACGCAGAATTTAACACCCGACTCTACGGCAAGTTCGAGAATGCGCATCACTCCTTTAATGCCTTTCAGCGGGATCTGGTGAAAGCGTTTGACGATCGCAAGGATATCCGTCCCCTGAACTTTCTCATGGGGTAGTACAAAGACGGTACCTGCGCCGTCATTACAGCGACTCGAAAAAAATAAGGCGATTCTCGTTTGGTTTCCTCCAACTATCTGCTGGCACTACCGATACTGGCCGCACTTTATCTGTTGAGCGCTTCGCAGATGACGCGTCTGTGTCTGCTGTTGCTGGGTGGTGTGATCGCGCTCTGGTCGGATGGCTGGGTAAATTGTCTGCTGATCGTGGAGCTGCTGCTCGTGACCTGGCTGGGTAGCAGGCTTCTGGAGCGTCACTTTCCGGGCAATCGTGCAGCGCTCGGCGTGTTGATTGCGCTGGAAATCGCGCCGCTGCTACTGCATAAATTCCTCAGGGCCGGCTTGTGGGGGTTCGTTGATCCGGCATGGCTGGAGTCTGAGGGTCTCTCAGGCTGGTTGCCGCCGCTGGGCTTGTCGGTGATGACTTTTCAGGCGGTCAGCTACACCGTCGATCGTTACCGTCGTCAGCTCGACACGGGCGCCTGGCTGCACTATGCGGTCTACATGAGTTTTTTCCCGCACCTTGCGGCCGGCCCGATTCTGCGCGCTTCGAATTTCATCAGCCAGCTAATGGAAAAGCGGGACGTCAACTCCGACGATATTCGCGAGGGATTGTGGCGTATCGTCCGCGGACTGGCGAAAAAACTCATTCTCTCCGATGTCATTGCCAAGGCGGGTGTCGACCCGGTATTCGCCGATCCGGCCAGTTTCTCATCGCTGGAAATCCAGATTGCGCTGCTCGCTTATACCTTCCAGATTTATCTTGATTTCTCCGGTTATACCGATGTGGTGATCGGCTCTGCGCGATTGCTGGGATTGCGTCTGCCTGAA
>JBILCO010000321.1:0-2679 GCA_044353075.1 Burkholderiaceae bacterium | reverse complement strand
CGTCTTTCCAAATCTTGCCGTCGCGGTCAGCCATGGACATGAAACATTCTCCCGTCAATATTGCAAAACCCGGATTTTAGCGGATTCAGTCCCTCAGGCGTCTCACTCGTTAGAATATCGGATTGTTCGCTTGCGACGGACGCTGACTTTTTACTTGATTTTCATGAATCCGACCCTCGCTGAGGCAACCGAGCGCGAACGCGCTGCATTCTGGGACGGGATACGCGTCAGCACGCAGACCATGCCCGGCCTGTTTGCCTGGGGTACGGTGACCGGCATGGCCATGGTTCAGGCAGGTCTGACGATTTGGCAGGCCCTGCTGATGACCTTCACGGTCTACGCCGGATCGGCCCAGCTGGCCGTGCTGCCCCTGATCGCCGCGAGCGTGCCCCTGGGTGTGATTGTATTTACCGGTTTCATGGTCAATTTGCGCTTTGTGATTTTCAGTGCGGTCATTGGTCCCCATTTTGCGCACTTGCCCTGGTATCAGCGGCTCTGGTACGGCTACTTCAATGTGGACGTCATCATGGCGTTCTTCCCGCAGCGCTATCCGGCCCATACGCTGGGGAAGACCTCCGGCAAAGTCGCTTACTTTCGCGGACTGGCCATGCCGAACTGGACGGCATGGCAGGCGGGCACGGTGGCCGGCATCCTGCTGGCAAGCCAGATTCCCCCCAGTTGGGGCATCGGGTTTGCGGGCACGGTAGCGTTGCTGGCGATTACGGTTCCACTGGTAGCCAATCGGCCCACATTGATTGGGGTTGTCGTTGCCAGCCTCGTGTCGGTGCTCAGCGTCGGTCTGCCTTACCGGCTGGGTTTGCTGGTGGCCATGGTGCTCGGCATTGCGGCTGCGGTGGCGGCAGACCGTCTGACGCCGCCCGCCGCTGATCGCACCGGGTCGGACGCCCGGCCACAGAATCCGCCCGGGAATCCTCATGAGCAATAACGAATTTTTGCTGCTCATCGCCCTGATGACGATCAGCACCGTGGTTGTGCGGGGATTTTTCTTCCTGTTCGCAGATTCGGTTCGCATGCCCGACTGGCTGCAGCATGCGCTCGGTTTTGTGCCGGCCGTGGCGCTGGCCTCGATACTGGCGCCTGACCTGCTGCTGTCGGGCGGTGTGCTGGTCGAACCCTGGAAAAATATCCGTTTGCTGGCAGGTCTGGCAGCCATCCTTTTTTTCCTGAAAACCCGCCATTTGCTGGGCACGCTGGTCTTTGGCATGGCCTGCTTTACGCTGCTGCGCTTACTGAGCCAGTCTTCTTAGGCCGTTGCCGGCCTGGCGCTTAACCAGCGTGCCGGCACGGGCACAATGCCGGTCTGATAACGGTCTTGGGGCGGGTGGCCTGCGGTAAAATAGCCGGCTTTCCCAAAGCCACTCCCAGCAGAGGAATGCGACATGCGATTCAACCGACTCAGCGATCTTGTTGCACAAGACAAGCTTCGCGGCAAACGCGTCTTTATCCGCGCCGACATGAATGTGCCTCAGGACGATGCCGGTCGGATTACGGAAGACACGCGCATCCGCGCCTCGGTCCCGGCTATTCAGGCAGCACTCGGTGCCGGTGCGGCAGTCATGGTGACATCGCATCTCGGTCGTCCGACCGAAGGTGAACTCAAAGCCGAAGATTCGCTCGCGCCTGTGGCACAGCGCTTGTCCGAGTTACTGGGCAAGCCCGTCGCGCTGAAGCAGTCATGGGTCGATGGCGTGTCGGTGGCGCCCGGCGAAGTCGTGATGCTGGAAAACTGCCGCGTGAATCCCGGCGAGAAAAAAAACAGTGACGACCTGGCCAAAAAAATGGCGGCACTTTGCGATGTCTATGTGAATGATGCGTTCGGCACCGCCCATCGGGCCGAAGCGACGACCCATGGCATCGCCAAATTTGCGCCGATTGCCTGCGCGGGTCCGCTGCTGGCAGCCGAGCTGGACGCGTTGGGCAAGGCACTGGGTCAACCCGCCAAGCCACTGGCGGCCATCGTTGCCGGCTCCAAGGTCTCGACCAAGCTCACCATACTCAAATCGCTGGCCAGCAAAGTGGACCGACTCATCGTCGGCGGCGGTATCGCCAACACCTTCATGCTGGCCGCGGGTCTGCCGATAGGCAAATCACTCGCTGAACCCGATCTGGTTGGCGAAGCCAAAGCCATCATCGACATCATGGCCGCGCGCGGCGCGACGGTACCGATTCCCACTGACGTGGTGTGCGCGACCGAGTTTTCACCCACGGCAGTAGCGACCGTCAAATCGGTCAATGACGTCGCCGCCGACGACATGATTCTGGATATTGGTCCCCAAACCGCTGAGGTGCTGGCCGCGCAATTGCTGGATGCGGGCACCATCGTCTGGAATGGCCCGGTGGGCGTGTTTGAATTCGACCAGTTCGGGCACGGCACCCAAACACTCGCGATGGCGATTGCCCGCTCAAGCGGTTTTTCGATCGCAGGCGGTGGCGACACACTGGCGGCGATTGCCAAATACGGTATCGCCGACAACATAGGCTACATCTCCACCGGCGGCGGTGCTTTCCTCGAATTCCTGGAAGGTAAGGTACTTCCAGCCGTCGACATCCTCGAGCAGCGCTCACAATAAAGACGTCCTAATGAAACCTCGCGCTACCAAGATCGTTGCCACTATCGGCCCGGCATCGAATACGCCGGACATCCTCAAGCGCATGATC
>JBILCO010000320.1:0-2719 GCA_044353075.1 Burkholderiaceae bacterium | reverse complement strand
TCAGAAAGTGCCGGTCGTGCGAGATGATGATCATCGTCGAATTGCGCTCGTTGAGCACATCTTCCAGCCAGCGAATGGTATTGATGTCGAGATTGTTGGTCGGCTCGTCGAGCAGCAGGATGTCAGGGTTCGAAAACAGCGCCTGCGCCAGCAGTACTCGCAATTTCCAGCCCGGTGCAATGCTGCTCATCTGACCGCTGTGTTGTGCGGTGGGTATGCCGACACCGGAGAGCAATTCACCCGCACGCGCTTCGGCCGTGTAGCCGTCGTATTCAGCAAATTTCGCTTCCAGATCGGCCGCCTTCATGTAGTCGTCATCCGTCGCATCCGGGTTGGCGTAGATAGCATCACGCTCGGACATTGCATCCCACATTTCGGTATGACCCATCATCACCACATCCAGTACCCGCATTTCTTCGTAGGCGAACTGGTCCTGCCGCAACTTGCCCAGACGTTCATTGGCATCCAGCATGACGGTGCCTGAGGATGGCTCGAGATCGCCACCCAGAATTTTCATGAACGTCGACTTGCCACAGCCATTGGCGCCGATCAGGCCGTAGCGATTGCCCTCGCCGAATTTGACTGAAATATTTTCAAATAGCGGCTTGGGGCCGAACTGCATTGTGATGTTAGCTGTGGAGAGCACTGCGAAAGCCTTTGGGATGCGGACAGGAAGAAAAATACCCGTTGGACCCTGAGGCGCGCCAGAGTGGCGGCGCAAAGCGACAAGGCAACGAAACAAGAGCGAGATTTTATCATTCGGGCCGCTGTCGGACAGGGTGCCCGCGCAAGTATCGCCCTGCTGCGTGCTTCAGCCCGCGCCGCTACGGCGTAACACCGGATGAGCGTTGAATGACAGTGTCAGTCCAGCCGGGTCCGATTGCAGCCGGCACTCCGCCCCGACCGGCAGGGTCAGCTTGTCACGCGTATGGCCGAAGGGCAGACCCTGCAGCACGGGCACCGGCAGCTGCGCCCGCAAGTAGGCCAGCATCGCATCAAAGTCGTAGCCATTGTCATAATCGCTCAAACGGTAGCCGGAAAAGTCGCCGAGGACCACCGCCTTCTGTTGCGCCAGAACGCCAGAATGCAAAAGCTGCAAGATCATGCGTTCGACCCGATAGGGATGCTCATTGACATCTTCGAGGAACAGAATCCCGCCCTCCGTTTGCGGCATCCATGGCGTGCCGATCAGGTGGACGATCATGGACAAATTACCGCCCCACAGTGTCCCCTGAACGTCGGCGACAGGATTGCTCTGTGCATCGATAGCCACTGTCGTAGGCTCGCTCAGGCATTGCCAGAAATGCGCGTGGGTGAATTCGCTGATATCCGCACGACTGAAATCATCGCAAATCATCGGGCCGGCAAAACTGACCGCGCCGTGGGTGGCCAGCAGGCCCAGATGCAAGGCGGTGAAATCACTGTGACCCACAAACAGCTTGCCGCTTGCAGCCAGCAAACCAAAATCAATCGTCGGCAACAGGCGCGACAAGCCGTAACCGCCGCGCAGGGCGATGACAATCTCTGCCTCGGGATGCCGGGCCGCCGCATGCAGCTGTCCGACCCGCGCTTCATCGCTGGCTGCAAAACGCTGATGCTTCGGATGGGCGCTGCAGAAATCATGGACCTGATGTCCCTGCGCGCGCAGTCGCGTCACGGCGCGATCCAGCGCCTCCGGATCGGCGGCATAACCACTGGGCGCAACGATGGCGATATGTCGGGGTCGGATAGTCATCATGTCATCTTGAATTCATCAGCTCACATTCATGCGGCTCTGCCGGCGTCGCTCGGCAAAAAAAGCAGACAACATCGTACTGCACTCGGCAGCCAGCACGCCGCCGGTCACACGGGTGTGGTGATTGAGTTTTTCTTCTGCGAACAGATTCACCACCGAACCGCAGGCACCCGTTTTCGGATCTGCTGCGCCATACACCACCCGAGCCAGCCGGGCGTGCATCATCGCACCGGCACACATCGCACAAGGCTCAAGGGTCACATACAGCGTGCATCCCGGCAGACGGTAGTTTGCCAGCACTGCGGCAGCGGCACGCAAGGCAGCAATTTCCGCGTGGGCACTCGGGTCATGTTGCCCGATAGGCCGGTTAAAGCCAGTGGCAATTACTTCACCCTCGAAGACCAGCACCGCACCAACGGGCACCTCACCTTCATCGCTCGCCTGCTTTGCGGCGGCCAGCGCCAATCGCATGAAGCGTTGGTCATGCAGGGAGTCCGCTGCGCTCATAGTCAGTCAGCCGTGATCTCGGCCCAGCAATTCGGCGTTTCATGCAGCACCAATTTTTGCAGCCGCAAACCCGTGCCATAGCGATCCTGATACACCGTGCGCAAAGTATCGAAGGCGGTACTGGCCAGATTTTCTACCGTCGGTATCTTGTCGATCACGACCGTCTTGTGATCAGGGATCGTCGCCAGAAACGTGCGGACGGCGCTATCTTTTGCATACACCAGAAACGCGTGATCCCAGACATCCACCAGATGTTCTTTTGCCAGTGCCTTTACATCGGAGAAATCCATGATCATGCCGTTGTCGGAACTGCCCTCTTCCTCGATCACCTCCCCCACCAGCGTGATCTCAAGCGTGTAGCGATGTCCGTGCAAATTACGGCACTGACTTTTATGATCCGGGATGCGATGGCCAGCATCGAATTCCAGTTTGCGGGTAATGGTGATCATCCGTATCGGCTCAGGGTATCTGCAAGAG
>JBILCO010000332.1:0-2719 GCA_044353075.1 Burkholderiaceae bacterium | reverse complement strand
TTCACGCTCTCGCACGGTCATTTTCAACATTTGACTATAAGACGCGGAGCCAGAAGGCCCAGCAATTGTGCTTGAAACTGCACCCATCTAAAACAACGGGCCAAAAAAAAGAGTGGGTTACTTCGTAAACCAAACAAGCATTATAGGATAGTGTCTAAACAACATCCTATAATGATTTCTCCGCCTTATCGGCCTTATCCAAATTGAGCCCATGAAGTCGTCGTAGACATTTCTGCAAGGTCGCTATACTCACATCGCACGCCGATGCTATACGGGCCAACGCGATTTCGCCTGGTCTCCAGCGCTCACACACATATGCCACCACGCCCGCTGCCAACGATGGCGGTGTATTCTCTGGCGACAGGCCTTCCACCTCCACACGGTCGGCCAGCTCATATGCCTCGGCACTTAGACGCTGATAGTCCGCGCGACTAATTGGCAACTTGGACAGGGCAACCATCACATAATCGGCTGCACGTGTGCTCCCCATGGTAGACGGTGCCTCATCGGCCTCTATAGTGCCACGCTGAACGGCCAGTGCATAGACTTCCTGAAAGAACTTGAATGCCTTCGTAAATGACGCATGTGTCAAGTTGAACATTACACCGACCTCTTGTGGTTTTCGGGGGCTGCCGGCCTTCTTTAATGCCGTATATATACACGACGCGAGCAAGCTATCACGCGATAGGCCACGACGGTCGCACAGGCCGTTCATCTTGATGTAGAGCTCCTTCGCCTCTTCCACTATAGAGGATGATATTCCGTGATTCGTGGAGGCGAGTGAAAGACGGTCAAAGGCATTGAGGAGTGTCCGCTCTTTATAAGGGAGCATGTTCCATTGATGATAGCGGCGGATGCCGGCCACGACCTTGGATGACATGCCCCGTGATGGGAGCATAATTGTACAGAGAGACGACTGCGGTAGACGATGGTCCAGCGGCGCTCCTATACGACTAGGGTCGCCACATCCACGGTCATCGTTGTTGAAGAACCGGTATTCAGCGCTCGTGTCAAGCTGACGACCCTGGACCGTTCCACAACACGTGCATGTGAGCAGGTCCTCCACGACGAAATGCTCGTCGTCGGCGCCACAGGCCTCACAGCGGGCTGCGGCCACGGCTTTAGGACTGGACGTAGGACTAGCATCAGCACTAGCGTTGAACCCCGTTTCAAAATAGGAATCATAATTGACGTCTGTCTCAGTGGCCATTTCCTATAGTGTTTCGTTGACCCAATTGGAACATACCCAAATAAATGTGCGACCTTTCAATTTTTTGATGGGACCCTAGCAGCCGAGAAGACACATTGCAATAAAGGACAAGACTACACCGAGCATTTTACGAGGCGATAGGGTCTCCTCAAAATAAAGAAGACCCACAGCGGTCACTAGGACATCACTGGTCATGTCCCAGAGGAGATTCATAACAGTAAGTGTCTCAAACTTCATTGCCTCCAGGAAAATCCACGGCTGTAGCGCGTAGACAATCGTGGGCAAGAGCATTAGACGCGCACCCTTGAACCAGCCGAAATCCTTAATCCATCCTAGATTAAATGCCTTGATGAAACTCAACATGAAAGCGTCAATCGTGGCCATTAGTAGACCATATAACAATGCGGAATTCATACTTCCCTATAGTGTGCGCTAGAGATTTTCTGTGGTTCCCGCCCTCGCCTTCGCTGACAAAAACATTATAGGAGAGTAGATAGGATGGACTTCCTTGATTTGGTTGAAAAAAGAATAACCGACGGAAATGAAAAACGAACCTCCATATTACCCACCGAGAACGTAGATAAAGAACCAGGTTTTGCCATTCCTGGCTACGATTTCCAGGCCGCCATTACACCGCCAGCAGAAATTGGTGTTCGTCGCGACAATACAATGGGCTCCGTTATTGACGCAGCACGGGGCGTGGCATACTATACGGATGTGATTGGTTTCGGCCAGGCTTCCAATGAATTTACACGGGCCCTTCCCGCCGATAAACAGCCAAAACCAATCGGCATCAACTACTTTATTAAAACGAATGTCACATGTCCAAACGGTGAACCCATGTATCGCTACATTGAAGGTATTCCACAAGGAACCGCAATGGGTGAATATGTTGCTTCTTCTCTCAAAGATGTAGGGCTTCCTGAAATGAAAGGGCTCGCACCTGGTATGATTGAAGACGCAAAATCAGCACTGGATCCACGAGACCTTTTCCGCGCAGCCTTTGGCGACGCCTACCCTGATTGCGTGGAAGCGACGCTGCCTGTTGGGGACCATAAAGGGTCTATTCGCAATCCAAATTATAAGGATAGTAAAGGGAATGAAGTAGCAGGAAATGTGTATCTAAATGGACCTTTTGTAGATGGGCAAGGAAAATCCATATCAAATATTGATATTGCGAATGGAGCAAAGCCACATCAACGCCGTTGGATACAACGCACTACAAGAATGGAGGCCAACGGACTTCCTCGTGGAGACCCAATATTTCTCACTAAAGGCGAATATGATAAGAAATCCTTAGAAAGCTTCACCGACTATGGCGCAGAAGAGTCCGCTGCCTTACAACGATACAGCATTATACTGGGTTCCGCTTTTATTGGACTTGGTCTCTTACGATATTTCTCTAAAAAGTAGACTAATAACATTATAGGATAATTTTATTAGTATTTATGCGCTTCGCTTCTTACTCTTTCGTAAGGCGTTCTTGCGACCGCGTATGCGACTACGTGT
>JBILCO010000344.1:0-2732 GCA_044353075.1 Burkholderiaceae bacterium | reverse complement strand
GCGATTGGCTGCCGCCGCGAAACTTGGCGCTGCGTACGGCGGCATCTCGGCGGTCGGCGAGGCTGACGATATGTCAGATGCGACCGGGCAGAAGATGATGCTCGGGATGGGCGTAGGTGGTGCGCTGGGGCCGGCCGCGAATGTCGTCGGTGCTGGTGCCGGCGCTACGTACAGAGGCGTGGCGTCGAGATTCAATAGGGGATCGGCGCAGGACTACGCGATGAGCCGGGTGGCTAATTCTTTCCTGCGTGACTCGCAGCCTGGCGCGAACACGCTCGACGAGGCCCGCGCCAGGCTGCGCGAGCTGGGGCCTGAGGCCAGGATCGCTGATCTGGGCGGCGGCGAAGGACAAAACGCGCGGGGCTTGCTGGACACGATCTCGTCCCTACCTGGTGCGACCAAGAACGACGCAGAGGCCGCGATCCGCGCACGTCAGGTGAGCAGGCCGGCCCGACTGGACGAGGCAACGAACGCAGCGACCGGTGCCAACGGTCGCAGGCTGTACGGGACCGTCAATGATCTGATCACTCAGCGCAGGACCGACTCTGATCCGCTCTATGCTCAGGTGCGCGGCATGGCCGTGCCGGCCGACCCGACCGTCACAGACCTGGTGAACACGGCAAAGAGGCTCGGCCTTCACAGAGAGGCGGCCCAGACGGCGGAGCGCGAGGGCCTGCCGTTCACGCTCCAGGCTGGTGCGACGCAGTATGCGATGGGCGATCTTGACCTGATCAAGCGCGCCGTCGATGACAAGATCGGTGCCGCAATGCGTGCCGGCAAGAACGACACCGCGAGATCGTGGAGGTTATACAGGGACCGGCTGGTGGGCCACCTGGACCCCGCAACCGGCGGTGCTTACGCTCAGGCGCGGTCGGCTTATGCTGGGCCGTCTGCGATGATAGACGCAGCCGAGCAAGGCCGGGCGTCCCTGAACAACAACGTCGTGCCTGACCAGCTCCGCGCCGACCTGAACATGATGGGCGCATCCGAGCGCGATGCCTTCATGGTCGGCGTGAACGAGGCCCTGCGGCTGAAGGCTGGCGCTCAGGCCGGGCAGACCGAGCTGATGGGGCTCTGGAAGAACCGCAATCTGCAGGAGCGTCTGCGTGCCGTCTTCCCTGACCAGCAAGCCTACGACGCATTTGCTAGACGGATGGCTGGCGAGGAACGCTTGAACCGCCTGAACAGTGTCGGTCGCGGCTCGCCGACGGCCCCACGCCAGGCCGCGCTCGATGAAGAGACCGGAAACCTGCTGAGCACGATGGGCGACATCGCAGCAGCCAAGACCGGCAGCCCGTCTGCGATGGTCTCTCTGGTGCGCAACATGTACGGGCGTGCGGCCATGCCCGAGCCGGTCAGAGACGAGATCGGCAGGCTGATGCTTCGCCAAGGCCCGCAGGCTGATGCGGTGCTTGGCGACCTGTCTAGGTACGTCGAGACGCAGGGCCGCAAGCGTGCGGCGCAGGCGTCTAGGGCCGGCATGACCGGCGCACTGACCGGGAACGGTTTACTGGGGCTGCTGCAATGACAGACTATCGTCCTCACATCGTCGCAGCCGCGACACGCTACGGCGTCCCGCCAGCGTTAGCGCTGGCCGTCATGCACCAGGAGTCCAAGGGCCGCCAGTCAGCCGTCTCGCCCAAGGGCGCGACCGGCTTGATGCAGCTCATGGAAGGCACCGCACGCGATCTGGGCGTGGACCGCATGGACCCGCTCCAGAACATCGACGGTGGCGTGCGCTACCTGGCGCAGCAGCTCAAGCGCTTCGGCACGGTGCCGCTGGCCTTAGCGGCCTACAACGCAGGGCCTGGCCGCGTGCAGCAGTACAAGGGCATCCCGCCCTTTGCTGAGACGCAGAACTACGTCAAGACGATCATGAGCAACTACCAGCGCGCGACCGGCCTGCTGGGTGCCGACCCTGCTGCACCGGCTGCTCGAGCTCCGGCTGCGCCTGCCGGATCAGGGTACGTGCCAGCCGAGCCAGTGCGCGGCCTGCTGGACTATCAGCCGGCGTCTGACGTCGACGCCATGCTGCGCGAGATGCTGCCGCTTACGACTACCGGGGAATACTGATGGCTGAGAAAACGACCAGGCGCGGGTTGCTCGACCCGGTGGTTGATGCGTACCGTCAATACGTTGGCGACCCGTTCGCGTCTGTCGCTGGTGGTGCCGCCCGCGGCTACCTGGGGCTGAGCAAGCCCGCCTACGCCAGCGAGGACGCGTATCGCACGGCGCAGGCCCTGGGCAACATGCCAGGGGTCGGTGCGCCTGCTGGTGCCTTCAAGGCTTTGGCTAATGCGCCGGAGGCTTTGGCGGCGCTGGGTGGGTTGTTGGGCCCAAGGGTTGGCAGGCTGATGGATCGGGCAAATGATGCATCGGATCTGCCTGCCGGCCCTTACATTCAAACCTCCAGCACAACCACTGGTAAGTTGCTGCCACGCTCTGATGGCATGTACACGCCAGGTGTGCCTCAAGAGCAGTTACCCAGAGCGCAGCCTCGAGGTGGCGTCTACAACGAGCGCACCGAGGGGTTGCTGAACTCCCGGTCGGCCAAAGTGCAAGCGTCCAAGTTGATCGACAAAGGGCGCGACATGAAAGAGTGGTACGGCACAGAACCGTTGCGCCAGGCCGCGATGGATGCGGGGCTTTCGCAAGATGAGTGGCGCCGGATGATGGGGCATCTGGCGTCTGCCTCGCAGCGCAACCCGGTCGACCAGCAAAACAAGATGGGG
>JBILCO010000319.1:0-2735 GCA_044353075.1 Burkholderiaceae bacterium | reverse complement strand
ACGATGTATAGATTCTCAGACACCGTCGGGTGGTGCATGCAGCCGAACTGGCAAATCAACACCACGCAAACGACGGACCCACCAGTCCAATGCAGCGCCGCATCACAAACGCCAGCGGATGATGCGGCGCGACTGCGAATACAAAGGGAATACTTCCCATCGGCTCGGTAACGTAGCCGCCGCCCCGACGATTAGATCTGCCCGACGATCCAGCAAGGCCTCCCAGGTACCTGATAAGGCCTCATGCGAGAAGCGCAGTTGGGTCCCGGTCGCCACCTGGTAGAAATCCCGGATATCATCGGCAAATGACATTGGGGAAAACGGCAAATCCATCCCAATGGTGAACTCGGCTTCCCATCCGCTGGCCACGCGCCTGCACTTGTGCCCCAGATGTCGGGCTGCCGTCAGTAAATGGCGACCCTCATCAAGCAAAGCCAGCTTTGGTTAACCATTATTCATATTGCAATTTTCTTACAATCGACATATGTGCACATTAACCGCTACGGACGATTCATGATCGAATTACGCAAAAGTGAAGATCGCGGTCTCGCCAATCTGGGATGGCTGCATTCCCATCACACGTTTTCCTTCGGGCATTACTACGATCCGCGCCATACGGGGTTCGGGCCTTTGCTGGTCATCAACGAAGACCGTGTTCAAGCGGCCAAAGGCTTTGGCACGCATGGACACAGAGATATGGAAATCATCTCCTATGTGCTCGACGGCGAGCTGGCCCACAAGGACAGCATGGGCAACGGATCCGTCCTGCGCTACGGCGATGTGCAGCGGATGAGTGCCGGTACCGGCGTCATGCACAGCGAGTTCAACAACTCGCCGGAGAAACTCGTGCATTTCCTGCAAATCTGGATCGAGCCCGCCGTCAAAGGCATTGAGCCCGGCTACGAGGAAAAACACTTCGATATCGCCTCTAAAAGCGGCCGATTGCGCCTGATCGCCTCGCCCGATGGCAGCGAGGGCTCGGTAACGATTCATCAGGACGCCCGACTCTACGCCTCGCTGCTTCAGGGCGAGGAATCCGCCGTGCACGAACTGGCGCCGGGACGCACCGCTTACCTCCACCTGATTCGGGGTGGTCTCACGGTCAACGGCCAGCGTCTTGGCACCGGCGACGCGCTGAAGATCAGCGGCGAGCGCGAAATCACTGTCGCGCAAGCAGAGGCTGCCGAGTTTTTATTGTTTGACCTTCCCTACTAAAACTCCCTCACTGGTATGGATCGATCATTTCGCGCGTACAGGCGTGAGCTTCCGCTACACTGACAAAGGACCTGAAGGCATGGTCACCGGCAGCAGAAACGCCATGGATGCACTGATTGCGGCATAATCCGGCTTGAGCACCGACGATGCGGTGATCGCGAATGCTCGCGACACCGCATTGTTTTTTGAACGCCAACACTATCCTAGTCCTCATGCAGCGCGCTGAATCCACTGATGCCACGCCCCTCTCTCGACCTCAAATCGAGCATGTCACCAGCTGCGAACTACCGACCCCCTGGGCCAGCTTCCGGCTGCACGCATTTGTTGAAAAGAGTACGGGCAAAGAACATCTGGCCATGGTGCTGGGTGACGTCGGCAACGGCGAACCGGTGCTGACCCGGCTGCATTCCGAATGTCTGACGGGCGATACCCTGTTCAGCCAGCGCTGCGACTGCGGCGCGCAGCTCGAGAGCGCGCTCAGGCGCATTGCGGAAGAAGGCCGTGGTGTATTGCTTTATCTGCGACAAGAAGGCAGAGGTATCGGACTCGTCAACAAGATCCGCGCTTACAACCTGCAGGAAGGCGGCGCCGACACGGTTGAAGCCAATCATCAACTGGGCTTTGCGGATGACCTGCGCGATTACGCCATTTGCGCGCCCATGCTCGCTCACTTTGGCATACGCGCGGTCAAACTCATGACCAACAATCCCCGCAAGCTCGACTCGCTGAACCGGCTCGACATCGGGGCCGAGCGTGTCGAACATATTGCCGCCAGCACGCGCTTTAATGCGCGTTATCTCGCGACCAAGGCCAGCAAGCTCGGCCACCTACTGACCAGCGCACCAGCCCACTCCCCCACCGACGACGACCCCACTCCCTAAGCGCTGTTTGCACGACAAATCCCGGGGAGCTATCTGAACAGCAGCCTGCCGCCAGAGAACGATCGCAAGGCGCCGGGCGGATGCTGCAAACGCATTGAACGCACACCCTATCGCGTGTTGCATTGCAGCGCCGTTCAGCCGTACACGCTTGCAAATACCGATCTTCTATCCAAAAAATCAATTTTTGCAGCGCATCACACCCGAAAATCTCGTCCGCGATAATCCTGCAGCGTAGTAGTGCATTACTACCCAAAATTAATTGATGCAGTGAATAATCCTCAACAGTCGTTCCCCCTGGATGTACATTATGTACAGCCGGGTTTCATGAAAAAACAGAGACCGTATAAAAATCGGCCCAGGCAGTACCGACGTCGTTTTCACAACTATAAAACGCAGAGGAGACAACCATGTCATCACCCCAACAGCCGAAACGCCGGCAATTCTTCAAGATCGCATCCGCGGGTACTGTCGCCACCGCAAGCGGTGGTCTGCCGATGATGTTCATGCCCAATGCGGTACTGGCGGCCGAAGTCTTGGGCGCAGACGCATTCAAGACACTGACCAAAATGGCGCGCGACATTTTCCCGCATGACCGTTTTGAAGACACGCTTTATTCGAATGCCGTGGGTGTGTACGGTG
>JBILCO010000318.1:0-2745 GCA_044353075.1 Burkholderiaceae bacterium | reverse complement strand
GGCCCAGCTCGACACGCTTTTGCAGGCCATAGGGCAGACGACCGACCGGTGTCTTGCGGATGTGCTGAATTTCCAGGAAATCGATGACTTCCTCGACTTTTTTGCGATGTTCAATTTCTTCACGGCGAGCTGGACCAATGTAGAGCGCCTGCAGCAAGAAGTTGGATTGCATTTTCAGATTGCGGCCGGTCATGATGTTGTCGAGGACCGTCATGCCCTTGAACAAGGCGATATTCTGAAACGTCCGTGCAATGCCGCTCTTGGCCGCTTCATGCGTGTTCATGTCGTGACGATGTTCGCCGCGGTAAATGATTTCACCTTCCTGTGGACGGTAAACGCCATTGATCACATTGAGCATGGAGCTTTTGCCTGCGCCATTGGGTCCGATGATGGCGCGAATTTCATGTTCCCTCACATCGAAGGAAATATCCGTGAGTGCGCGCACACCGCCAAAGGACAGCGAGATATTGCGCAGATCCAGAATGACTTCGCCAATGCGGCGCTGGTTTGGGCTATCGTCGTTCATCATGCTGCCTTGCGCGCCAGCGCTACGGTGTTGACATTGCGAATTTCCAGATCGGCGCTGATCATTCCCTGGCGGCCGTCTTCGAATTTCACCTGCGTTTCGATGTACTGACGCGCTTTGCCGGCATACAGCGCATCGATCAGCACGGCATACTTTTCAGCGATGAAACGGCGACGAACCTTGCGTGTACGGGTCAGCTCGTCATCATCGGGATCGAGTTCTTTGTGCAGTATCAGGAAACGATGGATTTGTGACCCTGCCAGCAGCGTGTCATGGGCGAGATCGGCATTGACCTTTTCCACGCAATCGGCGATCAGCGCATACACGGCCGACTGGCTGGCCAGATCGGTGTAGCCCGTGTAGGGCAAATTGCGACGCTCGGCCCAGTTGCCAACGGCCTCCATATCAATGTTGATGAACGCATTGCACGCTTCGCGGCCATCGCCGAAGGCCACGGCTTCTTTGATGAAAGGGAAAAACTTCAGCTTGTTCTCGATGTACTTCGGTGCGAACAACGTGCCATCAGCCATCTTGCCGACATCCTTGGCCCGGTCGATGATTTTCAGATGGCCATCATCATCGAAGAAGCCAGCGTCGCCCGTGTGAAAATAGCCCTTGCTGTCGATGGCTTCGGCGGTGTCTTCCGGCTTTTTATAGTAGGCCACCATCAGCCCGGGCGAGCGCACCATGACTTCGCCGCTGTCGGCAATCTTCACTTCAACACCTTCCATCGGCCGTCCGACCGTATCGAGCTTGACATCGCCTGAGCGCTGCATGCAGACGGTCACGCAGGTCTCGGTCATGCCGTACAGTTGCTTGAGATTGATGCCGAGGGAGCGATAGAAATCAAATAAATCCGGACCGATGGCCTCGCCGCCGGTGTAGGCGACGCGCACGCGAGACATACCCAGCACATTCTTCAGCGGGCCGTACACCAGTAACTCGCCCAGTGCATACAGCAGCCTGTCGCTCAACGACACATCGGATTTTCCGTCCAGTAGCTTCAGACCAGCGCGACGTGCGACACGCATGAAATAGTGGAAGATGTTCCGCTTGATTGCACTGGCATCTTCGATGCGGATCATCACCTGCGTCAGGATGTTTTCGTAAACGCGTGGCGGACCAAAATAATAGGTCGGGCCAATTTCACGCAAATCGCTGGTGACGGTTGCCGGGGATTCCGGGCAATTCAGACAGAAGCCGCACAAATGCGACATCGCAAAAGAATACAAAAAGTCACCCACCCAGGCGAGCGGCAGGTAACACAGCACCTCATCTTCAGGCGTGAGGCCGTCGAACGCGATCAGCGTGCGGCTGGTGGCAATCATCGCTGCATGCGAATGACAAACGCCCTTGGGTTTTCCTGTGGTGCCTGATGTATAAAGAATGACAGCGACATCATCACTGCGTCCGGCTTGCACTTCGTCCAGGAAAAACGCGGGATGATTTTCTGCCTGCGTACGTCCCAGCGCCTGTACCTCTTCGAAGGCATGCAGACCGGCTTGCATGTAGTTACGCATGCCGCGACCGTCGTCATAAATGATGTGGGAGAGTCCCGGCACGGTTTCCCGGATTTCGAGCAGCTTGTCGACTTGCTCCTGATCCTCAACGATCGCGAAATCAATACCGGCATTTTCCAGTACATAAGCCATATCGGCCGCCGGTGCATCCTGATACAGGGGAACGGCGACGCCACCCAAGCATTGGGCAGCCGACATTGCCCAGTACAGCCGTGGACGGTTATCGCCAATCACCGCGAGATTCATGCCGCGTTTGAAGCCCAGCGCTGCCAGTCCGCAGGCGAGCTGACGTATGTGTTCAGCGGCCTGCGTCCAAGTGGTGGTTTGCCAGATGCCCAGATCTTTTTCCCGGAAAGCGGCTTTCCCGGCACGGACACGTGCATGCTCTAGTAACAGGCGCGGAAAAGTATCCGCTGCCGAAGTCTCCCTGTGCTGCATGGGTTTATTGTTCGCTCTTTTTATGGTTGGTCGATGCTGCCAGTGCGAGGCACCGCAAAGAATCGCAATCATAACCAGCTTGTGACTTGCCGGTAATGATTCGGCGGGCTATTTCAGAAGTTTTCATGCTGCGATGCAGCATCATCATGTCATGTCGCTGCTCAACGCGAGGAACCGCCAGCGCGGCGGCGTGTCAATAGACAACGGCTGTGTGGGGAGAGTCGGGGAGTTTTTTATTCGTCAGGTCTGCCTTGAAACCTA
>JBILCO010000317.1:0-2748 GCA_044353075.1 Burkholderiaceae bacterium | reverse complement strand
CAGGGCGCGCGGGTTGCTGGCAGGCTGGCGGTAGCGATACTCGCTGGCGATTTCAACTTGGGTGGGTATGCCAGCGATTGCTTCGAGCCAGTATTTTGCGGTCATGCCGGCGTAGTAACTGGTACCGCAGGCCAGGATTTGTATTGCATCGATGTCGGCAAATATGTCGGCAGCATTTTTGCCGAACAGGTCGGTGCCGAATCCGAGTACACCTTCCAGCGTGTCGCTGATTGCGCGCGGCTGCTCGAAGATTTCTTTCTGCATGTAGTGGCGGTAAGGGCCGAGATCGATCGCGCCGGAGTAGGCGTTGACGGTCTGAACGACGCGTTCCACTGCTTGATCGTTCAGGTCCGAGATGCGTATGCCGGAGAGCTGCACATCGACGACATCGCCTTCCTCAAGGTAGATAATCTGATCGGTCGTTCCTGCGAGTGCCATTGCGTCGGACGCCAGAAAATTTTCACCCTGACCTACGCCGACGACTAGCGGACATCCCTGACGTGCGCCGATCACGCGCTGTGGTTCATCTTTGCAGAAAACTGCAATCGCGAATGCGCCGTGCAGGCGTTTGACTGCGGTTTGTACGGTGCGCAGCAGATCGCCATCGTATAAATCATTGACGAGATGCGCGATGACTTCGGTGTCAGTCTGCGATTCGAAAACATAACCGCGCCCGCTCAGTTCGCGGCGCAGTTCTTCATAATTTTCGATGATGCCGTTGTGTACGATGGCTATACGCGCATCGCCGTTTGCGCCGGAAAAATGCGGGTGGGCGTTATTGGTGGCCGGCGCGCCGTGTGTTGCCCAGCGCGTGTGGGCAATGCCCGTGTGTCCGGTCAGCTGTGTGTCGGCGACTTGTGTCTCAAGTTCGGCCACGCGCGCGACGCTGCGTGATCGTTTGAGTCCTTGTTGATGTACGGCGACGCCACAGGAATCATAGCCGCGATATTCGAGACGCTTGAGACCTTCAAGCAGGATGGGGACGATGTCGCGCTGGGCGACTGCTCCGACGATACCGCACATGGGAAATCCTATTTTTTCTGTTTGACGGGCCGCTGCCAGCCCGAGATGCTAGTTTGCTTTGCGCGCGAGACGGTGAGGCTATCGGCCGGCGCATCCTTGGTCAGTGTGGTGCCGGCGCCCAGCGTCGCGCCTTTGCCAACGGTGACGGGTGCAACCAGTTGCGTATCGCTGCCAATGAAGGCGTCGTCTTCGATGATAGTTCGGTGCTTGTTAGCGCCATCGTAGTTGCAGGTGATGGTGCCGGCGCCGATGTTCACCCGTGATCCGACGGTGGCGTCGCCAATATAGGCGAGATGATTGGCTTTGCTGTGCGCGCCAAACTGACTGTTTTTGATTTCGACGAAATTGCCGACGTGGGTATCAGCGCCGAGCTCTGTGCCGGGCCGCAGGCGCGCATAAGGGCCAATGTGCGATGCTTCACCCACCACGGCCTCATCGATATGGGAGAAGGGTTTGATGACGGCTGCTTTGCCGATGCGTGCATTGCTGATGACGCAATGCGCACCGATGGTTGCACCATCGGCCAGCTCGACGCGGCCTTCAAAGACGCAGCCGACATCGATGCTGACATCACGTCCGCAGATGAGCTCGCCACGCACATCAATGCGCGCCGGATCGGCGAGCGTCACGCCTTGTTCGAGTAATTGGTGGGCGACGTTATGCTGGTGAATACGCTCGAGTTCCGCGAGTTGGACTTTGCTGTTCACGCCCAGCGTCTCCCAGACAAAGGCGGGCTGTGCCGATTCCACGGGAATTCCCTCGCTGACGGCCTGCGCGATGATATCGGTCAGGTAGTACTCGCCCTGAGCATTATTATTTGACAATTTGGTGAGCCACGACTTCAGTTCGCGGGTGGGGGCCACCAGAATACCGGTGTTGACTTCGCGGATGGTGCGCTCGGTATCGCTGGCATCTTTTTGTTCGACGATGCGGACGATGCGGCCGGCTTCCCGAACGATGCGTCCGTAACCGGTGGGATCGTCAAGCTCGACCGTCAGAACCGCCAGCTTTTCTTTGCCGGCCTGCCGGATGAGCTTCTGCAATGTGCCGGCATCCGTCAGGGGTACATCGCCGTAGAGCACCAGTGTTGGCTGATCATCCTGAAGGTGGGGAATGGCCTGCATGACGGCATGACCGGTACCGAGCTGAGGCTGCTGCAGCACGAATTGCAAATCGTCTGCAGCGAGACGGGTGGGCACGGCATCCCCTCCATGACCGTAAACGACGCAGCAGGCCGCCGGTTTCAGGCTGCGTGCGGTATCAATGACATGCGAGAGCAGTGGCTTGCCGGCCAGCAGATGCAGGACCTTCGGCAGGTCGGACTGCATGCGTTTTCCCATGCCGGCAGCGAGGATGACAACGTTCATAGGCAGATCTTGGAGAAGTGCAAAATTTTAGCATGCACCCTGTGAGCGCCACCACGGCAAGCTAGCGGATTATCCGGAATTTTGGCGGCGCTCAATCGCTGTCGGTACTTTGGAGCTGTAGCTGAATGACATTCACCGGCGCGCTGTTGCTCGCGCACGGCTCTTCATCAAAGGCGATATCGCCATCGCTACGAGGCAAACCTGTGACTTCGAGGCTGACAAAGTCAAATAGTGATCTGTCCATCAGATGCGAAGGCACAACGGTGGACAGCGACGAGAAAATATTTTCCACGCGACCGGGAAATTTTTTCTCCCATTCGCGCAGCATATTTTTGATTTGCTTGCGCTGCAGATTTTC
>JBILCO010000316.1:0-2772 GCA_044353075.1 Burkholderiaceae bacterium | reverse complement strand
AGCGGCAGTGCGCTGCCCAGTGATCTGACGGTCTGGGCCGGTGGTATCAAAGTGCCTGCCGTTCTGGGTCGGGTCGGTTTGCCCACCAATGCGTTGGGGCAAGTTATTGTGTCGCCTACCTTGCAGTCCATTACTGATCCGGACATTTTTGCGTTGGGCGATTGTGCCAGCTGCCCCTGGCCAGCAACTGGAAAATCCGTACCACCGCGTGCTCAGGCAGCACATCAGCAAGCATCGTTACTGATTAAAAGTATGCATCGCCGCCTGGCAGGCAAGAGTCTGCCTACGTTTACTTATCGTGATCATGGCTCACTTATTTCTTTGGGGAATTTTGAAACCGTTGGCAACCTGATGGGTCGACTGGTGGGTCGCTCTGTCAAAATTCAGGGGTTTCTTGCTCGCCTGCTTTATCTGTCGCTCTATCGTCAGCACCAGATGGCTTTACATGGCTTTCTCAGGATGGTGCTGGACACCATTGCGCAGTGGTTGAGGCAAAGAACCATGCCTCGCGTAAAACTTCACTAAGGAAGCGCTGATTTATCAGACCTCTGCGTCGCACAGCTGCGCTGACTCGCTACCCAATGCAAATTTAACCAGCGTATCCCTAAGTTATCTCTAGGCAACTTTAGTCCTTTCAAAAAAACCGCCCGTTCGACCTCTGTCGGCTGGCGGTTTTTCTTTGGAACGGGCGGATATTTGGTTTCCACGATGACCATTTTTTGGTTAATCGTTCGATCATGGGAACTAATTGTTGCTGTATTTCACACATCTTCACAATCTTGTTCAGACATCATATTTTTGGAGAGGAGCAGGCATGGCCAGTCATTTGGAGCGCATGCAGATCATGATGGAAGAAATCGGGCCCAGCATGCCTGAAATCGAAGCCGTTATTCAAAGTGAAGAAAAAAACTGGGCGATTCAGTTTGATGACCAATCGATTGTTACGCTGGAATGGGCCGAAAAGCCGGAGCGTATCGTACTTACCTCCATGTTGGGCGCACCGTCAGAATCCATGCAACTTTCAGTGTACGAAACCTTGCTTTGCTACAACTTGCTCTGGAAGGATACTGGTGGCGTCAAGATGGCTCTGTCGGGGCCGGGAGGGGAGCTGGTCTTGTTATATGAACTTTTTACATCAGAGCTTACGCTCATCGAACTTCAAACGGTTGTATCCAATTTTGTCAGCATTGCACAAGTATGGAGTGTTTATGTGACCGGCGAGGGTGATCAGTCGGCTGCCAATTTGCCGGGGCCCATGGATATGCTACATCTGGGTGCCTGATCAGTGAAACGAAACTCATTCGACGAGGATAGAAATTATGGGATCTAGCACGATTGGTGGCATGGGCAGCGCAGCATCCGCTGCAGCAACAAGTTTTTCAGCGGCTAAAGAAACGCAGAGCACTGCCAGCGCGGGCAGCTTGAAAATCAACTATGGCGATGCTGCCAAAGCAGAACGACTGATGGCGTCGCTGGGGAAAATACAGCAAATGCAAACACAGGCACAAACCTTGGTGAATGCCCGAAATCCCGGCTTTGCAGGTATTGATTAATTTGGCGCTTCCCCAGGTCAGACCGTTATTCATTTATTGAAGGGCACTCATGGCTACTACCACTGAAAAAATCCAGCAATTGATTCAGGAACTCGGTCCCAATATGCAGGATATTGATGCCATCGTTCAGACGGAAGAACCGAGCTGGGCGATACAGTTTTCGGACGAGACGATCATCATTATCGAAGCCGCTGAAGAACCTGCCCGCATGGTATTTTCAGCCGAACTCGGCAACGCCAGCGAAACCAATCAGCGTGCGATTTATGAAGCGCTGCTCTGCTACAACCTGATGTGGCGCGATACCGGTGGTGTAAAAATCGGACTCGCCGGACCTCAGGGCGCGCTGATTATCAGTACCGAGCTTTGCCTCGAAGGTTTGATGCTGAATGATTTGCAGATCAACCTGACGAATTTCCTCAAAATCACCCGCTCCTGGCAAGGATTTGTCAATCAGCCATCGCCCACGTCAGCCCCACTGCCGGGCCTCGAAGGCAGCAGCTTTACCATGCACGCCTGACGTGTCGGCCTGACGAGGCTGATGGGACAGAGGAGTGTCAAAAGCCTGACTTGCCTCAGGCTTTTGTTTTTTCGGAGACGCTTCCCATGAGCAATTTATACTGTATATTTATACAGTAATATTTTAATCGCACAGTAGCACTCTCTGTTTTCATAAAAGCAATATGACCTCGATATCTCTTTCCGCTGTTGCGGCAGAGGTGGCTTCGCCGTCCCTGCCAGCCGCGATCGCCGCCAGCGTCTGGCGCGCCGGGCAGATGGCTTCGTTCAGCGTGTCCGTGACGCCAAGCGGCTGGCCGCTGCTGGATAAGGAATTGCCGAATCAGGGCTGGCCACATCGCGGATTGATTGAATTGCTGGTCCGACAAGCGGGCATCGGTGAAATACGCTTGCTGCAGCCTGCGTTGCAACAGGTCGCTGGTCGGATCGCCTTGCTCCAACCGCCACACACGCCACACGTGGCGACCTGGATTGATTGGGGTCTGGCGCCTGAGCGACTTTTATGGGTGCGAACCCAGCGTCATGCCGATCTGCTGTGGAGTGCCGAACAGATTTTGCGTAATGGCAGTTGTGGTGCGCTCCTGATATGGCAGGGCGCGTTGCGCAATGAAGCATTGCGTCGTCTGCAGCTTGCTGCGCAGACGGCTGACATTATTTGTTGGTTGCTTCGCCCCTTATCGCTGAGCGACACATCGTCACCGGC
>JBILCO010000338.1:0-2775 GCA_044353075.1 Burkholderiaceae bacterium | reverse complement strand
GGGCGTTCGCTTCCCCGGCAGCTTTGGCAGCGCCTTCATGTATTTCATGACCCCGCGCACGATCCTGTTCCGCGACGAACACTCGCCGCGCGTGCTGGTGGACAAGGTGGACATGATCTCGGCGCCGGGCGTGTCGCCGCCGGGCGTGTTTCGCCGCGGCACGGCGCAGGCGCTGGTGACGGGGCGCTGCGTGTTCCGCTTCCATCCCGATCGCGCGCGCTTCACGCTCGACAGCGTCCATCCGGGCGAGAGCGTCGCGAGCATCCGCGCCGAGACCGGCTTCGACTTCGACGTGCCGGATACCGTGCCGGCCACCCCCGATCCGACGGAGGCCGAGCTCGCGTTGCTGCGCGGCCCCGTCTGCGACGAGATGCTGGAAACCTACCCCGAGTTCTGCGCCCGGGTCTTTGGCCGGTCATCCGATGACCGGAGGGCGGAGCCGCCGCAGGCGGCGAGCGCCGGAGGTCTGAATCGGTGACCCAGATAAAGGAAACACGCGGCATGACCGACGCCATTCCCATGACCGAGGGCAAGGGCCTCGCCGCATCCGCCGGCGCGCTGGCCGGCCTCAAGGTCATCGATCTCACGCGCGTGCTGGGCGGGCCCTATTGCACGATGATCCTGTCGGATCACGGCGCGGAGGTGATCAAGATCGAACCCCCGCAGGGCGACGAGACCCGCGCCTGGGGCCCCCCGTTCCATGAGGGCGATGCCAGCTACTATATCGGCGTCAACCGGAACAAGCGCGCGCTCGCGCTCGATCTCTCGAAGTCAGAGGGCCGCGCGGTGCTGCTGCGGCTGCTCGAAGGCGCCGATGTGCTGGTCGAGAACTACAAGCCCGGCAGCATGGAGAAATGGGGCATCGGCTATGCCGATGTGCTGTCGAAGCGCTTCCCCGGCCTGATCCATTGCCGCGTCTCCGGCTTCGGCGGCGAAGGGCCGCTGGGCGGCCTGCCCGGCTACGACGCCATTATCCAGGCGATGGTTGGGCTGATGTCCATCAACGGCCATGACGGCACCGGCCCCTTGCGGATGGGCACGCCGATCGTGGACCTGGCCACCGGTCTCTATTCGACCATCGCCATCCTGATGGCGCTGAACGAACGGGCCCGCAGCGGACAGGGCCAGTTCCTGGACATGAGCCTGCATGATTGCGGCATGGCGCTGCTGCATCCGCAGGCGGCGAATTTCTTCCTGAACGGCAAGCGGCCGAAGGCGCTCGGCAATCCGCATCCGAACATCAGCCCCTATTCGAAATTCGCCACCAGGACCTGCGAGATCTTCGTCGCCTGCGGCAATGAGCCGGCGTGGCGGAAATTCTGCGAATTCCTCGGGATCCAGCACCTGGTTGCCGATCCGCGCTTCGCCACCAACGCGCTGCGCGTGGAGAACCGCGCCGCGCTCGACGCCCTGCTCGATGAGCGACTGGCGAGCGAGGATGGCCACGTGCTGTGCGACGCCATGCTGCGCGCCGGCCTGCCCGCCGGGCCGGTGCTGCATGTCGATGAAGCGATGGAGGCGCCGCACACCGCGCATCGCCAGATGGTCGCGGAGCAGGGCTGGTTCCGCGCGCTCGGCACGCCGATCAAGATGAGCCGCACGCCCGGCGGCCTCCGCAGCCCGCCACCGCGCTTCAACGAGCATGGCGCGGAGATTCTCGCCGCCCACGGCTTCACCGAGGATGAGATCGCGGCGCTGACGGCCGCCGGCGTGGTGGTGGCCGAACGCCGCTGACAGGCGGCGCGCGGCCCAGGACTAGGTGATCAGGGCCAGGTGAAAAGCCGCGCCATCCGCTGCTGGTCTTCCGTCTCGGCGGCATGGGCCAGGTAGTGGCGACGCACGTAATCGAGCGCGTCGCCCTCCACGCCCGCGGCGCGGGCGAGGCAGGCCATGAACAGCCCGGTCCGCCCCACACCGGCGCGGCAGCCGATATGGACGGGCCGCTCGGGCTCAGACTCCAACTGCGCCAGCACGGCCGCCACCGCGCGCTTCAGCGCGGCCGGGTCGGGCAGGCCGAAATCGGGCGTTGGTAGCGGCACATCGGCAAGCCAGGCCTTCAGCGCCTCCATCTCCAGGCAGACGCCGAAGGCGCCATCGGGGATGGCGTCGAAGGGGCCGCCGGTGATCGTCACCGCGCGGCCCGCCACCACAAGCGGCAGGGTGCCGCGGACCGTCAGCGGCGGCATGGGGCGCGCCGCATCAGCCGGGGGATGGCGGGGCGGGTTCGGCCGCCTGCTCGATCAGCGCCTCGGCCTCGGCCTTCAGCGCCAGGTAGGACCGCACCGAGAAGGGCAACATGCCCAGATAGATGATCCCGGCCGCCGCCAGCGCCGCCCAGGGCTCTGCCACCAGCAGCGCGACGAAGGCGCCGACGCCGAGCAGGACCGGCAGCACCACGGCGCGCGGCACCTTGAAGTTCTTGAACGACCAGGTCGGCAGCGTGCTGACCATCAGCCCGCCGACCACGACCAGCACCGTGCCGACCAGCAGCGGATGGCGGATCACCTCCGCAATACCGCCGAAGCCGCGCTCACCCAGCGCGATCGCCAGGAACAGCGGGAACAGCGCGCAGCCCGCGCCGGCCGGCGCCGGAACGCCGGTGAAGAAGTTATACGCAGAGGCCGGCTTCGGCTTCTCCAGCCCGACATCGATCGAGTCGTTGAACCGCGCCAGCCGCAGCGAGGAGCAGACCGCAAACAGCAGGCAGGGGATAAAGCCGATCGGCCCCAACGTGCTCATGGACCACAGATACAGCACCAGCGCGGGTGCGACGCC
>JBILCO010000314.1:0-2792 GCA_044353075.1 Burkholderiaceae bacterium | reverse complement strand
AATTGCACGGTGTCGTGTATGTTGATGGGTCTTGGTGGCTTGTTCCAGCACGATCTCGTCGAGTGGATGACATCGATGACGTATCAGGCAGCCTCCGGTGGCGGCTCGCAGCACATGCGCGAACTGCTGACCCAGTTCGGCAGCATTAACGCCGAAGTCAAAGCATTGTTGGATGATCCTGCATCCGCGATTCTGGAAATCGATCGTAAGGTACTCGCCAAGCAGCATGCGCTCGATGAAAAAGAGACGCAGCATTTCGGCGTACCGCTCGGCGGCAACCTGATTCCCTGGATTGACAAAGATCTGGGCAACGGCCAGTCGCGCGAGGAATGGAAGGGCGGTGCCGAGACCAACAAGATCCTGGGTCGCGGTGAAGCGTTTGGCGCGGGTGCCAAACCGGCGATTGCAGTTGATGGTTTGTGCGTACGGATCGGCGCGATGCGTTGTCACTCGCAAGCCCTGACCATCAAGCTGAAAAAAGATGTGCCGCTCGATGAAATCAGCGACATACTCGCCAGTCATAACGCGTGGGCTAAAGTCGTGCCTAACACTCGCGAAGCATCGATGCATGAATTGACTCCAGCCGCAACGACCGGCAGTCTGAACATACCGGTCGGCCGTCTGCGGAAAATGCAGATGGGTAATGACTATCTATCGGTATTCACCGTCGGCGACCAGTTGCTCTGGGGCGCAGCCGAGCCGCTGCGTCGTATGCTGCGTATTTTGCTCGACGACTAATCCGTCCAGCGACGGAGCTGAGGTTCGGGTATCGATACGATGCCGGTACCTCAGTTCGACAATGCGTGAAATCGCTGTCGGATGTGCAGCCATTTTCTTAAAACGCAAGCCCGTATTGTCAATGTAGCTTCCCGGCCACTCCGCTTGCGGTGCGCATCGAACCGATGTTAAGGTCTCGATCTGCGTTCGCACTCGAGATCACGAAGCGAGAGCGTCAGCGAAAACAGTGCGTTTACCGCCCATGATCGGACCAGAGTCCGAAGCGCTCACCGAATTCAAACACTTGTTTCCATCATGACCCACCTGCTCTCGTCCTGTGCGTCGCTTCGGTTCGCGCTGTGCTTGCTCTGCTGCGTGCCGCTAACGACTGGCGCGCTGGGTCTGGGTGAAATTCAGGTTCGTTCGGCGATGGGGCAGAAGCTCGATGCGGAAATCGAATTCTCGGCGCTGACAGAGTCGGAGGCGGAGTCTCTCGCGATCAAGCTGGCAGCGCCCGATAGCTTTGTACAGGCCGGCATTGACTCATTCATCTCACTTCTGATCTGGCGATCAGTGATCCTTTTCTGACTTTGCTGGTGGAACTTAATGCGGCCGGTAACCGCACTTTGCGTCAGTACGTGCTGTTACTCGATCCGCCTGCGATTACCGAACCACCGCTTGCCGTGAATGCGCCGGAGACGCTTGTGCCGAACAGCCGTGTGCCTGAAGGGAAGGTCGGCGAAACAGAAACCAAAGCGGGGCCCCCTGCGCAGGAAAAGGGCAAGGCACGCGCCTCTGGGGCGGTGAAAGATGTAGCAAGCAAGCCAGAAAATGCAGCCACACATCTCGTCAAGCGCGGCGAAACGCTCGCCGGTATCGCGGCCGCCCACCGTGAAGAAGGCGTCAGCATCGAACAAATGCTGTTGGCACTTCAGCGTAACAATCCACAAGCCTTTGTCGGCAACAATATCGACCGGCTCAAAGCAGGCAGTTTGCTCCGTATGCCGGAGAGCGAGGCGGTGCGCGCTATCGACCCGACGCAAGCGCGCGAATTCAATCGAGCGCAACGCGCTGAGTTTCAGCGTTATCGCGAACAGCTGGCACGTCAAAGCGCACAAAGCCACAACGCTGCATTGATACCAAAAACCGGTAACGAATCAAGTCAGCGTGGTGTCCGTAGCAGCAGCGGTAACGTGACGCTACCGATGCAGGAAATTCCATCGTCATCCGTCCCGCAGGACAAGTTGAAGCTGACGGCACCTGCCCGTGACAAATTGCCTGAGTATGGCCACAGTGCTGCCGGCTCAAAAGAGGGCGATGGCACAGGTGCGAAAGAGAGCAAATCAAGTCATCTCAAACAGAGCGCAGATAAGCTGGATCAGATCGCCTCTGACAAAGCGCTGGCTGATGCGAATTCGCGGATTGCCGCGCTGGAGAAAAACATCCGTGACATGCAGCAGCTGGCTAACATTCAGGATCAGGCAGTCGCCGAAAAGCAAGCAGCTGCGATGGCGGTCGATGAACCCGTTTTGCCTCTCAGCGTACCTGTACCTTCGCCAGCCGAATCATTGCCGGCATCGACACCAGCATCGACACCTGAGAGAAAACCAGCAACCACGCCCGCACCGCCTTCTGCGACAGCGCCAACGTCAGAGCAGTCACCGGCCCCAGCTTCATTGGCGCGGCAGATTGGCGATATCTTGCAGGATCTGTTGCAACATCCGCCACTGATCCTGGCCAGCCTTGCGGGATTGCTGCTCTTGGGTTGGGTCGGGTTGCGCTACCGCCGGCGTACGCAGGTCTTGGATGAAAAAATGATAGCGTCGGAGGGTGTGCAATCTGTCTTCGACCAGGCGGGTGGTCGTCATATCGACACCAGCAACAGCGTATTTCATTCGAATTTTGTTCCCTCGGTCAGCCAGCTGGATACCAATGAAGTGGATGCAGTGGCGGAGGCCGATGTTTATATTGCGTATGGACGCGACGAACAGGCCGAGGAAATTCTGCAGGATGCTTTGCGTTTGCATCCCGACCGCCACGCGCTTCGGGTGAAGCTGTTGGAAATTTATGCGACA
>JBILCO010000312.1:0-2804 GCA_044353075.1 Burkholderiaceae bacterium | reverse complement strand
TCTGCAGGGCGTGAAGATCAATGACAAACACATCGAAGTCATCGTTCGTCAGATGCTCCGCCGTGTTCAGATCGTTGATGCCGGTGATACGGACTACATCCCGGGTGAGCAGGTCGAGCGCTCTGAGCTGCTGGATCAAAATGATCGTACGATCGCAGCAGACAAGCGTCCGGCGACCTACGACAACGTGCTGCTGGGTATCACTAAGGCGTCGCTGTCGACCGACTCGTTCATTTCTGCGGCATCGTTCCAGGAAACGACCCGTGTCCTGACCGAAGCTGCGATCATGGGCAAGAAGGATGGCTTGCGCGGTCTGAAGGAAAATGTGATCGTGGGTCGTCTGATCCCAGCCGGTACCGGTCTGGCTTACCACCGGGCCCGGAAGGAGAAAGAGGGCTGGGAGGCCGAAGAGCGCGCAGCAATGCTGCAAGCAGAGGCTGCCCGGGCACTGCAGGAAGCCGAAGCCACTGCTACATCCGGCGAGGCGACGGACGAAAGCTGATTCCGTTACATTAAAAGCAATAGCCCCGGCGAGTCCGGGGCTATTTTTATGCGCCGGGCCGTGAATTTGTGCGGTTGACGCTGTGTACTGCGGGATATATACTCGCGAGTTCTCGAATTTAAGCTCGCTCGGGCTTAAGCGCTCTTTGGTCTGTGTTTTCTCAGTTCCGACTACGCTTTTGCCTGCCTGCTGATATCGCCATTGTGCTGCCAGTCCGGGCCATTTGCGATGATCCGTCCCCTTTCGGGGTTTTTGCAATACCCTAACTTTGTTGGATTTAGACCGATGCCAACCATCAATCAATTGATTCGCAAACCACGCACCACCTTGCGCGTGAAGAGCAAATCGCCGGCGCTGCAAAACAGCCCGCAAAAGCGCGGTGTCTGCACCCGTGTGTACACCACGACGCCGAAAAAGCCAAACTCTGCGCTACGTAAGGTTGCCAAAGTTCGTCTGACCAATGGTTTCGAAGTCATTTCGTACATTGGCGGTGAAGGCCACAACTTGCAGGAACACAGTGTGGTTTTGCTGCGTGGCGGTCGCGTTAAGGACTTGCCGGGTGTGCGTTACCACATGGTCCGCGGCTCCCTCGATACGCAGGGCGTCAAAGACCGTAAGCAGGCGCGCTCGAAATACGGCGCCAAGCGCGGTAAGGCTGCAGCGAAGTAAAAATGATCTCCGCGGACATTCCGCGGAACGGGTCGACCAGTTTGGTCGAGTAAGTGGATGGCTTTGATGGTCATCCGCGGCAGCAGGCAAAAGTCGCTGCCAACTGAAGATTGAAAGGAATAGCAATGCCACGTCGTCGTGAAGTCCCCAAGCGCGAAATCCTGCCGGATCCTAAATTCGGTAATGTTGATGTCGCCAAGTTCGTGAACGTCCTGATGTTGTCCGGTAAAAAATCGGTCGCCGAGAACATCATCTACGGTGCGTTCGAACATATTCAGACCAAGAGTGGGAAAGATCCTCTGGAGGTATTCGCGTCAGCCATCAGCAACTGTAAGCCTATGGTTGAGGTCAAATCCCGACGGGTGGGTGGTGCGAACTACCAGGTGCCGGTTGAGGTGCGTCCGGTTCGTCGTATGGCGCTGTCCATGCGTTGGCTGCGTGAAGCTGCCAACAAGCGCAGCGAAAAATCGATGCCGCAGCGTCTTGCGGGCGAGTTACTCGAGGCGGCAGAAGGTCGCGGCGGCGCAATGAAAAAGCGCGACGAAGTGCACCGTATGGCAGAAGCGAACAAGGCTTTCTCGCACTTCCGCTTCTGATGCTAGGGGTGCAGGCAAGGTTCTGCACCAGAAACTAACACCAAGCCGGGTGCTCTACTGTTATCAGAGGCGCTCGGTTTCGTTCATTTAAAAAGCTTAGGATTTATTATGGCTCGCAAGACTCCCATCGAGCGATACCGCAACATCGGTATTTCCGCTCACATCGACGCTGGCAAGACCACAACGACCGAGCGTATTCTGTACTACACCGGTGTTAATCATAAAATCGGTGAGGTGCATGATGGCGCCGCGACCATGGACTGGATGGAGCAGGAGCAGGAGCGGGGTATCACCATTACCTCAGCTGCGACGACATGCTTCTGGAAGGGCATGGCGAATAATTTCCCTGAGCACCACATCAACATCATTGACACCCCGGGACACGTTGACTTCACCATTGAAGTTGAGCGCTCAATGCGCGTGCTCGATGGTGCGTGCATGGTGTATTGCGCTGTCGGCGGCGTTCAGCCGCAGTCGGAAACGGTATGGCGTCAGGCGAACAAGTACAAGGTGCCGCGACTCGCGTTCGTCAACAAGATGGACCGTACGGGTGCGAACTTCTTCAAGGTGTACGAGCAAATGCGTACCCGTTTGAAGGCCAATCCGATTCCTATTCAGGTGCCTATCGGTGCCGAAGATCAGTTCGAAGGTGTGGTCGATCTCGTCAAGATGAAAGCGATCTTCTGGGATGAGGCCTCGCAAGGCATGAAGTTCGACTATCGTGATATTCCTGCGAATCTCGTCGATGTCGCCAACGAGTGGCGCGAAAAGATGGTCGAGGCTGCTGCTGAGGCCACCGAAGAGCTGATGAACAAATACCTCGAAGAGGGTGACCTCTCCGAATCAGACATCAAGGCGGCGATTCGTCAGCGCACCATTGCGGGCGAGATCGTTCCGATGATGTGCGGCACGGCGTTCAAGAACAAGGGCGTGCAGGCCATGCTGGATGCGGTCATCGAGTACCTGCCGGCCCCAACGGATATTCCGCCAGTCAATGGCATGGACGAGAATGATCAGCCCATCACGCGCAAAGCCGA
>JBILCO010000311.1:0-2813 GCA_044353075.1 Burkholderiaceae bacterium | reverse complement strand
CTGGCATTCGTCTTCCGCTGGTGGCTCTCGGTGCGGGCCATCACGAAGCGGTTCATTCCGCGCTGCGTGAATCTGGCGTTTTGCCATGACGGTCCCCACAACTCTTCTCTGATTGTCTTCTCACATGCGTCTTACTCACCCTGGTGTTTCTTCTGTGGCGAACCTACGCTCCCGCTGGTTGCTTGTTGCGGCCTTGTGCGCACTGACGGGCTGCAGCTCGGTCGGTGAGATGCTCGAACCGGACAAGATCGACTACAAGAGCGCTGGTAAAGCGAACAAGGGCACGAAGCTCGAAGTACCGCCCGATCTGACGCAGGTGCGCTCCGAAGGCCGTTACTCGGTGGGCGACAACCCGACCGGAACCGCCACCGCATCCACCTACAATGCGCAGCGCCCGGCCGGCACGACCAATACCGTCACACCCGCCAAGGTCGCGCCAGAAGTCAGCCCGGTTGCCGATGTGCGCGTTGTTCGTGATGGCAATCAGCGTTGGCTAATCGTCAAACAAACGCCTGAGCAGTTATGGCCCCGTATCAAGGAGTTCTGGCAGGAGAGTGGTTTTCTGCTGGCCATCGAAACACCCGAGGCTGGTGTGATGGAAACCGATTGGGCAGAGAACCGCGCAAAAATTCCTCAGGATTTCATTCGCAACACGATCGGCAAGGTATTTGATTCGCTGTACTCCACCGGCGAGCGCGACAAGTTTCGCACCCGACTCGAACGCACGGCCGATGGCAGCACCGAAATCTACATCAGCCATCGTGGTGCGCAGGACGTACTGACCGGTCAGCAGAAAGACCGCGCGATGTGGACAGGCCGGCCCGCGGATCCTGAACTGGAGGCCGAATTCCTCGGCCGCCTGATGGCGCGCCTGGGCTCCGACGTCAAAATCGCCAAAGCGGCGGTCACCGAGGCCAAAGCTGCGCCCCAGCGTGCGCGTATGGCCAAAGACGCGCTGGGCAATCATGTGGTGGTAGAAGAAAGCTTCGACCGCGCCTGGCGCCGGGTTGGTCTGGCGCTCGACCGGGTCGGTTTCACCGTGGAAGACCGTGACCGTGCGCGCGGCCTGTACTTTGTTCGTTACGTTGACCAGAAATCCGACGCCGAGAAAAAAGCCGGCGAGTCCGGTTTCTTTTCTCGCCTGTTCAGTTCCAAAGACGACAAGAAGCAGGCACAACGCTATCGCATTCTGGTCAACACCTCCGGTGAGGCCACGCGCGTGAGCGTGCAAAATGAGCAGGGCGAGGCTGAGGCCGGTAGCACTGGCGATCGCATTCTCGCGCTGCTGAGCGATCAGCTGAAGTAAAGGTCGGGCCCCATGGGTCAGACAGCACAGACCCGGCGCGTCCTGTGAGAATGGCGAGTCTGGGCAGTGGCAGCGATGGCAATGCACTGCTTATCGCCGCACGATCGGGCGTCACGGAAACTCAGGTGATGCTCGATTGCGGCTTCGGACTGAAAGAGGCAGTGTCACGCCTCAGCCGTCTCGACATCGATCCCGATCAACTTTCCGGCATCATCGTCACGCATGAACACCAGGATCATGTCGGTGGTGTTTTCCGCGTCGCTCGGCGCCACAACATTCCCGTCTGGATGACACACGGCACCTTCGAGGCGGTGCGCAAGGACGCTGATGGCGTGCAGGTACATATCTGCCGGGATGGCGAGTCCTTTGTGATCGGCGATCTCGAAATCCATCCTTACACCGTACCGCATGATGCGCGTGAGCCCGTGCAGTACACCGCTACCGATGGTTATTGCAAAATTGGCGTACTCACGGATGTGGGTCACAGCACCCCCTATCTGATCGAAGCGCTGGCGGGCTGCGACGCGCTGCTGCTGGAGTTCAATCACGACGTCGATATGCTTGCGCAATCGGTCTATCCTCCGTGGCTCAGAGCTCGCATTGGCGGACAGCTGGGCCATTTGTCCAATGGGCAGTCGGCAGATATTTTGCGGGCACTTGACCGGGGTCGTCTGACACGCCTGATTGCCGGGCATCTATCGCAGAAAAATAATTCGCCCGACAAAGTGCGCGCGGCGATTCATAGCGTGCTGGGTGGGGCTGAGGTCGACGTTGTTATTGCCGATCAGTCTGAGGGTTTTGGCTGGCTGGATTGCGGACCGTAATCGTGCCCTGATGAGGCCAGCACTAAACAAAAAAGCCGTCGCAAGGACGGCTTTTTTATGCGGTTGCCAGAGATTACTTCTTCTCTTCAGCAGCAGCAGGTGCAGCAGCAGGTGCTTCAGCAGCAGGTGCTTCAGCAGCAGGTGCTTCAGCAGCAGGTGCAGCAGCAGCAGGTGCTTCAGCAGGTGCAGCGGCTTCTTCTTTTTTGCCGCAAGCAGCCAGAGCCAGTGCCAACAGGGAAGCGATCAGCAACGAGTTTTTCATGATTTTCCTTCGGTTAAATATTAAAAGTTACACTCAAAATTTTGTTTAATAACTACCGGTAGTTATCGCACATCAGGCTGTTTTTCAGAGGTGGCAAACGCAATTGACGCGCTGCCGCAACATCAAAACTTCCTAACCGGAAATTATACGGGTTTTCTTGAAAAGCTTGCAAGCCGTTTCAGCAGATTGCCGGAGCGGATATTAAGTTTCATCCAAGAAAATTGTGTGCAGATAAAAGCACGTTGAGCACTGAAAGGCCCGTAAAGCAGGTTTATTAGTTTTTTTGAAAGTGCTAGCGGGGCGATAGGTCCAGCCAGCCATCCCGATACCACTGGTACAGACTCTCCAGCAGATCGGTCGAAGCGTTTGTGAGCAGCGCCGGCGCCAGCTGCCGATGGTCAGCCAGCTGTCTCAGCATCTT
>JBILCO010000310.1:0-2815 GCA_044353075.1 Burkholderiaceae bacterium | reverse complement strand
CCGGTTTCCAGATCCTGCACGTAAATAATGGGTTTCTTGCTGTCAAAAGAGACGTAGGCCAGTTTTTTGCCGTCCGGCGACCAAGTGGGCGAGATGATCGGCTCTGGGGATCGATAGGGGACGAACTGATTCTCGCCATCGGAATCGGTGACTTCAAGCCGGAATTCCCCCCCCGATTTGGCGACATAGGCGATGCGGGTCGTAAATACACCGCGCACGCCGGTCAGCGCGGCGAAGACATCATCGGCCACTTGGTGTGCTGCCTTGCGCGAAAGCCGGGCCTGGGTTTTTACATCGAGCTGTGAGATGTCGCTGGTTTTTGTGACATCCCGGAGCCTGTACCGAACTTCAATGCGGCCGTCTGCGCCTTTCACCACACTGCCGGTCACAACGGCATCGGCGCCGCGTGCCTTCCAGGCGGCCGTATCCAGCGGTGCGCTGTCTGCGATAACTTCATTGCTCTCGACGATGCGGAAAAGTCCGCTGTGCGCGAGATCAGCACGAATAATCGCACTGACGGACTGATCCCCTGCCAGATCATCAGCAAAACTCGCAACGCCGATAGGTATCTGGTCGGAGCCTACGCCAGTCACTTCGATCTTGAGCTGCGCATGAGCCATCAACCCGATAACAAAGAGAGAGGTCAGCGCGATAAATTGCAGGCAATATCTTTTCATGCGATCCGTCTTATCGAGGTTTCAAATAATGCGAGTACGTAAACTTCTCGGGGCATTCTGCCGGAAACTGAACAGATTTACGAAGGCCCCGCTCTACTTGCCTGTCAAATGCCGGATGTTCTGACGGAGATATTACTTTCACGTCCTCCAGCATCCGGGTTGCACTCAGCCTGATTTCTACCGTAACGACTGGAGCGCCGGGCATATCCGGGAAACTGGTGTTGGATTTTACCGTCTTCCCGATGTAAAGCTCGCAGACACTGCCCGGCGCACCGGATTTTTTCTCGGCCGTGCCCGCCTCGCCGTCGCCGGCATGCCCGAGAATTCTGTCCATGTCTTCACTGCTTCGAATTTTTCTCGCTTTCTCTGCCGCTTGCTCCTGTTTGCGTTTCTGCTCCTCGGCCGCCGCGGCTTCCTGTTTGCGCTTGTGCTCTTCCTCGAGTTTTTTCTGCTCTTTCAGCGCTTGTTCTTCTTTTTGACGCTTTTGATCTTCGGTAACTTGTTTTTTCTCTTGCTCCTCGCGTTTTTGTTTTTCTTCGGCCAGCTTTTCTTTTTCTTGCTTGCGCTTTTTCTCCTGCTCCAGCGCGATATCAGGATCGGCCGTTTTGGCTTTGGGTGGTTCAGGAGCGACGACCGGCGCAGGCGGTTTGGGTTCTGGGGTGGGTTTCGGCGGTTCTGGCTCAGGCAGAGGCTCGGGGCGCGGCGGGGCCGCATCGCGCGGGCTGGCATCCCATATTTCTGCTTCGACGGTGGTTGGGGTCAGGCTTTGCCATGACACCCCGATCCACAAAAAGGCCAGCAAAGCCAGATGCACCAGGAGCGACAACAGCACCGAGCGCCAGTGACCGGGCTCGGCTGGGACGGTGTAAGGAACGACCTGCTGGCTCAACGCAGCATCACCGTGCAGATAAGCCAACGCGCGCGATACCTGCCTTGTTGGCTTGCGCAATCGTCTGTACCACTTCGTCGTACTTGATGCTCTTGTCGGCGGAGATCATCAGAGGCAGGTCGGGGTGCTGGCTGTGGATCGCGACCAGGCGTTTCATCAGATCATCGCGCTGACTCGCCTGAGCGTACGACGGGCTGCCGCCCTGACCTCCGGACTCGCCATGAATGCCGATGCTGGATGATCCGTCCGCCTTGAGTTCAATCTCAATGTAATCGGACGGCGGCTGGGTCGAGCGGCCCGCCTTGGGCAGGTCGATGGTGCTGGGTGTCGTCAAAGGGGCAACGACCATGAAAATGATCAGCAGCACCAGCATGACATCAATATAGGGTACGACATTGATATCGGATTTGAATTTGCGGCCGCGCGTGCCACGCAGGTTCGAAGTAGTCATCAGTGTGCCTGACGGGTGAGCGTATTGGAGAACTCTTCGATGAAACTTTCAAAGCGTATCGCCAGGCGGTCAATGTCATGCGAGTACCGGTTGTAAGCGACCACCGCGGGAATCGCGGCGAACAAGCCGATGGCGGTGGCAATCAGCGCTTCGGCAATGCCAGGTGCTACCGCAGCCAGTGTGGTCTGCTGCAAATTGCTGAGTCCGCGGAAGGAATTCATGATGCCCCAGACTGTGCCGAACAAGCCCACATAGGGTGATACCGACCCCACCGATGCCAGGAAGGCCAGATGGGTTTCCAGAGCGTCCATCTCGCGCTGGTAGGCGGCGCGCATTGCGCGGCGGGCACCCTCCAGTGGCGCACTCGGATTGACGGGCTTCCCCGGCGTGCTGGTATGGGGCTTGCGAAACTCTTTCATGCCGGCTTCAAAAATCCGCTCAAGCGCGCCACTTTTGCCGCTTTCTTTGCGGCGCATCGACGTTACCTCTGCGTACAGCGCGCTCATATCGACGTTCAGAAAAGCTTTTTCGAATTCAGCCGTTTGAGATTGTGCGTTGCGTATGGCAGAGAGCTTGCGAAAAATATAGGTCCAGCTCATCGCTGAAACAATGACCAGCAGTGCCATCACTGCCTGCACGGGTGCAGACGCACTGGCGATGAGCGTCACAAAGGAAAGGTCTTGGGTAACTGTCATGGCAAATTGTCGAGTGAGGATTGGGTGGTGCCGAGATGGGCTGGCGCAGAGCGCATGGCCGAGGAACTCGCCGCACTGATTTTCTGGAATACATCAGCAGGCA
>JBILCO010000309.1:0-2816 GCA_044353075.1 Burkholderiaceae bacterium | reverse complement strand
TGTGGCGGCATTGTCCAGACCGAGCGCATTGGCCGTGAAATTCATCGTGATCAGCCCCAGCGCCGGATGACCGGCAGGCACGTCGGGCATGAGTCGCACAAACAGCGGCGACAGCCAACGGGCGAGACGTTCGACCAGCCCGGCTTTTTCGGCAATGTGCAAAAAACCCAGCCACAGCGTGAGTGTGCCGAACAGGAGGATCATCACTTCGACAGACAAGCGTGCCATCGCAAACAGGCTGTCGACCATCGCGGCAAAAACAGCCGGGTCGCCGATGACCAGCCAGCGCCAGAGCGCGCTGGCGGCGGCGAGAAAAAAGAAGCTTAGCCAGAGAACATTGAGCATCGTGGCCTCGCGATATCCGGCTTAGCCGGTCACGCCCTTCACTTCTTTTGCTTCATTCGTATCGTCCGGCGCCACGGGTGCGTTCCATGGTGCGATTTTCGGCAAGAGCAGCATGCCCGGCAAGGCCAGCGCGAAGCAGATCAGGAAAAATTCGAACCAGCCGGTGTGCGCAACGATGAAACCTGTCAGCGCATTAAAGAAAGTACGGGGTACTGCCGCAAGGCTGGTAAACAGCGCGAACTGCGTGGCGGTATAACGTGAATCGGTCGCCGTGGCGATGTAAGCGGTGAATGCTGCCGTGCCGAGACCGACTGCGAAGGCTTCCAGGCCAATGACCAGCCCGAGCATGAACGTGTCAGGCGTAGCATTGACAACGCCAGAAGCGCTGATACCGGTATAGGCCAGCAAGGCGAATCCCAGAATCGCTACTGCTTGCAGCACACCGAAAATCCAGAGCCCCCGATTGACACCGGTTTTTTGCAGCCACACTGCGCCCAGAATGCCGCCGGCCAGACTGGCCCACAATCCGGCGTTCTTGGCCACCAGTCCGATCTGGGTACGCGAAAACCCGAGATCCATGTAGAAGGGTGTCGCCAGCGCGGTAGCCATTGAGTCACCGAGCTTGTAGAGAAAAATGAAGGCCAGGATCATCGCAGCATGCGACCAGCCGCTGCGCTCGATGAATTCTTTGAAAGGCAGCACGACCGCATCGCGCAAGGTGCGCGGCGGCTCGCCGTAAATTTTAGGTTCGCGGATAAGGAGGGTGGTCAGCACGCCTGGCAGCATGAACAGTGCCGTGATCGAGAACACCAGCTGCCAGCTGAGAAAGTCGGACAGAATCAGCGACAGCGAGCCGGGTATCAGGGTCGACATCTTGTACGCATTGACGAACAGTGCGGTACCGGATCCCTGCTCGCTATCAGACAACATCTCTCGGCGATACGCATCGATCACGATGTCCTGACTGGCCGATAGAAAGGCGACCAGCCCTGCCAGGAAGACAATCATCGTCAATTCCGTCGCGGGCGAATAAAAGCCCATGCTGCCTATGGTGGCCATCAGCGCGAGCTGAGTGAAAAACATCCAGCCACGCCGCCGCCCGAGCATCGGAAAACGAAAGCGGTCCATCAGCGGCGACCAGAGGAATTTCCAGGTGTAGGGGAAGCCGACGAGTGCAAATAGTCCGATGGATTTCAGGTCAACCTGCTCCGCCTTCAGCCAGGCAGAGAGCAGGTTGTACAAAATGAAAAGTGGCAGCCCGGAGGTAAAGCCAAGCATCACGCAAATTAGCATGTGCCGGCTGAAGTAATGCCGCCAGCCGCGAGCCTGCGCCGGCCCGGCGGCGGAAGTATCCTGAGTCATGCGTCGTCTTTATAAGGAGAGCAGCAGCGTCCGTGAGGACAAAATTATCGTTTGCGTAGACGGAAAACAGCCAGACTGCCACGCCAGTTAGAGAGAAAAGTCACTGGCGTACCATCATCGCGCAGTGCGACGCACTCGAGTACTTCGAGGCCGACTTCCTCAGCAAGTTCCTCAAAATCACTGATCGTCGCGCAGCGCAGGTTGGGCGTGTCGTACCACTGGTAGGGCAGGCTCTCGGAAACCGGCATACGGCCGGTCAGCAACGCGAGGCGGTGCGGCCAGTGAGCAAAGTTGGGAAAAGAGACAATCGCTTCACGGCCCACGCGCGCGATATCGCGCAGGACACCCTCGACATTCTTCGTCATCTGCAGCGCAGACAGACACAAGACGGTATCAAAAGCATCATCGGCAAACATTGCGAGGCCGCCTTCCATATCCTGCTGAATCACGGAGACGCCGCGCTGCAGGCAGCGGGGAATGCGCGCATCATCGATTTCAACGCCATAACCGCTGCACTGCTTGTCGACTTGCAGATATTCGAGCATCGCGCCATCGCCGCAACCCAGATCCAGCACCCGCGATGAAGGCGTCACCCAATGCGCAATGAAGGCAAGGTCGGCGCGCAGTCCGGCGAAGCGCTGAGTAATCATGCCGCCTCCTTTTGCGCGGCAGGCAGCTGTGCGGGCAGTGCCTGCCAGACCCGGTCGTAATAGGCGCGCACCACGGCCATGTAGCGCGGATCATCCAGCAGAAAGGCATCGTGGCCATGCGGCGCATCGATTTCAGCGTAGGTGACGCGACTGTCATTTTTCACCAGCGCCTGAACAAGTTCACGACTGCGCTCGGGTGCAAACCGCCAGTCGGTCGTGAACGAGACCAGCAGAAACTCTGCCTGGGTCTTCGCCAGCGCTGCGGAAAGATCGCCGTTGAATGCGCGCGCCGGATCAAAATAATCCAGCGCCTTGGTAATCAGCAGGTAGGTATTCGCATCAAAGTACTCGGAAAACTTGTCGCCCTGATAGCGCAGATACGACTCGATCTCGAAATCGATGCCGTAGCCGAACTGGTAATCGTCCCCTCTGAGGTCGCGACCAAATTTTTCGGCCATG
>JBILCO010000308.1:0-2817 GCA_044353075.1 Burkholderiaceae bacterium | reverse complement strand
ACCTCTCTGCTGCTGCTTTAAAACCTATCTCGTTAGGTTCTAAATCCCCTGTGCGGGAAATTTCATTAAAATGCACCCACTTTGCCTTCGGGCCCACCGCTTTCACAGACCTTGTACCCACGCATGGCCAGCAAAAAATCTGATTACAGCGAATCGTCGATCCGCGTCCTGAAAGGGCTCGAGCCCGTCCGGCAGCGGCCGGGTATGTATACCCGCACCGAAAATCCGCTGCACATCATCCAGGAAGTCATCGACAATGCCTCCGACGAAGCGCTTGGCGGTCATGGCAAGAACATCTTCGTCACCCTGCACAAGGATGGCAGCGTCAGCGTCGAAGACGATGGCCGTGGTATCCCGGTCGGACTGCACCCGGAAGAAAAAGTGCCGACGGTCGAAATCGTCTTCACCCGTCTGCACGCCGGCGGCAAATTCGACAAGGGATCGGGCGGCGCGTATGCCTTCTCTGGTGGTCTGCATGGTGTGGGCGTGTCGGTCACGAATGCGCTGTCATCGAAACTCGAAATCACGGTCTGGCGCAAGGATGACAAAGGCAATGGCGTGCACACGATTGCCTTCTCCGGTGGTGATCTGACCTCGAAACTGAAATCACGCGCCGCGGGCAAGGACGATAAAAAATCAGGTACCCGGGTCACCGTCTGGCCGGATGCGAAATACTTCGACTCTGCAACGATACCGGTCGGCGAACTGCAGCGACTGCTACGCTCCAAGGCCGTGCTGCTACCCGGTGTGAAAGTGACTTTTACACAGGAAAAGTCCGGCGAAACCCAAACCTGGCTCTACGAGCAGGGCCTGCGCGGTTATCTGACCGAAGCTCTCGCGCAATCCGGCAGCGGCGACACACTCATTCCGTTGTTTGAAGGCGAACAGTATGCGACGCCCGATGCGGAAGGTTTTGCCGAAGGCGAAGGTGCGGCCTGGGTGGTGGCCTGGGCGGAAGATGGCAATGTCGTTCGCGAATCCTATGTGAACCTGATCCCCACTCCGGCTGGCGGCACGCATGAATCCGGACTGCGCGAAGGCTTGTTTGGCGCCGTTAAAAGCTTCGTCGAAATGCACTCACTGCTACCCAAGGGCGTGAAACTGCTGCCGGAAGATGTCTTTGCGCGCGCTTCTTTCGTCTTGTCGGCGAAGGTGCTTGATCCGCAATTTCAGGGACAGATCAAAGAGCGCCTCAATTCACGCGATGCAGTGCGGCTGGTCGGCGGTTATTCGCGCACCGCGCTGGAGCTGTGGCTGAACCAGCATGTCGACTATGGCAAAAAACTCGCGGAACTGGTGATACGGCAGGCACAAAGTCGTTTGCGCTCGGCGCAGAAAGTGGAAAAGAAAAAATCTTCCGGCGTCGCTGTCCTGCCCGGCAAGTTGACCGATTGCGAATCCACCGATATCACCCGCAATGAAATCTTTCTGGTCGAGGGCGACTCCGCCGGCGGCTCGGCGAAGATGGGTCGCGACAAGGAATTCCAGGCCATCCTGCCGCTGCGCGGCAAAGTGCTCAATGCCTGGGAAACTGAACGCGACCGTCTGTTTGCCAACAACGAGATTCACGATATTGCGGTGGCCATTGGCGTGGACCCGCATGGAAAGAACGATGACCCGGATCTGTCAGGTCTGCGCTATGGGCGCGTGTGCATACTCTCGGATGCGGACGTCGACGGATCGCATATTCAGGTGCTGCTGCTTACCCTTTTCTTCCGTCATTTCCCCAAGCTGATCGATCGCGGCCATATTCATATCGCGCGACCACCGCTGTATCGCGTTGATGCACCGGCGCGTGGAAAGAAGCCCGCGCAAAAAATATATGCACTCGATAACGGCGAGCTCGAAGCAATCGAAGATAAATTGCGCAAAGACGGTGTGAAGGACGGTGCCTGGAGTATTGCGCGCTTCAAGGGTCTGGGCGAAATGAACGCGGAACAATTATGGGAAACCACGATGAATCCAGATACGCGACGCTTGCTGCCGGTGTCGATCGGTGAGCTGGGCCTGAAGGCGTCCGAAGACCGCTTCACGATGCTGATGGGTAAAGGCGAAGCCGCCGCACGTCGTTCCTGGCTGGAAGAGCATGGGAATGAAGTTGAGGCTGATATTTAAGTTGATTTAACGACGCTGGATCCCGGCATGCGCCGGGATGACAGAGTTAAGTGCGTACGACTTTTCAAATGCCATCCCCACGCTTGCCGATAGACAGAGTTAAGTGAGTACGACTTTTCAAATGCCATTCCTACGCTTGCCGTTGGACAGAGTTAAGTGCATATGACTTTTAAAACGTCATCCCGGCGCAGGGTGAGGCAGAGAATTAGCAACGCATGCGTTGCACCTGCCGAAGCAGTTTGGCTTGCAAGCCAAACTGTGGCCCGAAGGGGGATCCAGTGTCTTCTGTAAAAAATGAACGAATTTTGAAATAGCCACGAACACATGACCGACCAAACCACTCTCTTCGAATCCGCCGCTGATGACAGCGGCGAAACACTGACCCTCGCCACCTTCGCCGAGCGCGCTTACCTCGATTACGCCATCTCGGTAGTCAAGGGCCGCGCACTGCCCGATGTCTGCGATGGTCAGAAACCGGTGCAGCGCCGTATTCTGTACGCAATGGATCAGCTCAAACTTGATCCGGCTGCCAAACCGCGAAAATCCGCGGCGGTGGTCGGTGATGTGCTCGGCAAACTCCATCCGCATGGTGATCAATCGGTCTATGATGCAATGGTACGCATGGCGCAGAGCTTCTCGCTGCGCTATCCGCTGGTGGATGGTCATGGCAATTTTGGTTCACGCGATGGCGATGGCGCCGCG
>JBILCO010000048.1:0-10314 GCA_044353075.1 Burkholderiaceae bacterium | reverse complement strand
TGGTATCGGACGCCAGCCAGTCAGAGGCTTCGGACAGTAAACATCGATGCACCTGCTCGAAAACTTTGGACAGTTCGCGCGCAATCAGGACGCGTCGGTCAGGTCCGAAAGCGTTGGCCATGGAAGTGATTGTGTCGGCAATGCGGTGCGGCGCTTCGTAAAAAACCAGTGTTGCAGGTGAGTTTTTCAGCAAGCTCAGTGCTGTATCGCGTTGCTTGTCGCGCGCAGGCAAAAATCCGACAAAATGAAATTGATCGGCCGTCAGCCCGGAGACAGAGAGCGCAGCAACCGCCGCCGACACCCCTGCGATCGGTATGACGCGCAGACCGGCAGTCAGCACCGCATCGACAATGCGCGCGCCCGGATCGGAAATGGCGGGCGTGCCGGCATCCGATACCAGTGCGATGCGTTCACCCGCCTGCAAGCGATGAATGATTTTGTCTGCAACTTCCCGTTCGTTGTGCTGATGCGCAGCCAGCAGGGGTTTGTCAATACCCAGGCGTGTCAGTAACTGACCTGTCATTCGGGTGTCTTCACAGGCAACGGCAGAGCACAGCGACAATACTTTCACCGCCCGCAGAGTGATATCCGCCATGTTTCCAATGGGCGTCGCAACTACATATAATGCGGCGTCCGGAAAACTTTGCCGTTCAAGATCGCCGGCCAGCGTGGTGATACTTGCAGCGAATGCGGCGTTGGCTGATGGATTCATGGCGGGTGGCGCTCAAAATGAATGAAACGTGGCTGTCTGGCAGGCGCTGATCTGACCCATTGTACAAAACTGTGCTCAACGGAGCTGATTGTGAAAACTTGCTGTCGTGACGGATCATCGTAAGCGGGTGCCGCCAACGGCTGTTGCAGTCGGACGCGATGCCGAAGCAAGAGCGCAGCGATTCTTGCAGCAGCGTGGCCTCACGCTGGTCGAAAAAAATTTTCGCTGCCGTGGCGGTGAAATTGACCTGATCATGCGCGATCAGCACATGCTGGTTTTTGTCGAAGTCCGGTTTCGCAAGGATCAGCGTTTTGGTGGAGCAGCTGCCAGTGTCGGGCCTGTCAAGCAGCAGCGTTTATGGCGCAGCGCATCAACTTATCTGATGCGCTTTCCGAGCCCGCCTGCCTGCCGTTTTGATCTGGTCGCTATCGAGGGCAATGAGCTGCACTGGATAAAAAATCTGCGCTTGTCGTCGCACTGAACATCGGCTAAAAACCCTTCTGACTTTCAGCGCCGGTTGCTCTTATAATCGGGCCCAGGATGAATTATCAACGCATTATTGGACATTTCAACGAAAGCGCCGAACTCAAGATTCAGGCGGCCACAGAACTCGCGCATCCGATTGCTGAGGCGATCGAGCTGATGTTCATGGCCCTTTCGAACGGCAATCGCATTCTGGCTTGTGGTAATGGCGGATCGGCGGCCCATGCGCAGCATTTTGCCGCTGAGCTGGTGGGCCGTTTCGAGCGGGAGCGCTTGCCACTGCCAGCACTCGCTTTGTCGACGGACTCGTCCATACTGACGGCGATTGGGGACGACTACAGTTTTGCCGAAATTTTCTCCAAGCAGGTACAAGCCTACGGGCAGGCGGGGGATGTGCTGTTGGCGATTTCCACCGCAGGTAACTCGGCTAATGTTTTGGCAGCCATTGAGGCGGCCCAGGAGCGCGATATGCGCATCGTGGCGCTGACTGGTAAAGGGGGTGGTGCCATCGCCGGATTGCTAACCGATACCGATGTGCCTATTTTTGTGCCTCACGACCGTGCGGCTCGGATTCATGAAGTTCACTTACTGGTAATTCACTGTCTTTGCGATGGTATTGATGTCGCACTTTTTGGAGGAGATGCGGAATGAAAACCCTTTTTCAAGCGCGCGCTTTTCAGCCGCACATGTTCAAGTCAACGACGGCTCGCGGTTTGTTCACCCTCGCGCTGGGTGCTGCGTTGCTGGCCAGTCTCCAGGCTTGTGTGCCCTTGATGGTCGGCGGCACAGTCGCCGGTGCGATGGTGGCGACCGATCGGCGTACCGTTGGCACGCAGACAGACGATGCCGCGATCGAACTCAAGGCAACCGGCCGGGCCAGCAAGATCACGGGCGACAAGGGACGTGTGTCTGTCACCAGCTTCAATCGTGTCGTGCTGCTGACCGGCGAGGTGGCCGATGAAAAAATGAAGGCGGAAGTACAGAAGCAGGTTGCCACCATTGAAGGCATCAAGTCGATCGAAAATGATATGGCAATTGCGCCTGTCTCCAGTGTCGGCGTGCGAACCAATGATGCGCTGATCACCGGCAAAGTGAAAGCCGCCATCATCGATACGCGCGACTTGTATCTCAGTGCATTCAAGGTACATACCGACCGCAGTGTCGTTTATCTGATGGGCCGCGTCACTGACAGGGAAGCGAAGCTGGGTGGTGAAGTGGCGCGCAATGCGGCCAGTAAAATCAACAAGGTCGTGCTGTTGTTCGAATACATCGAGGAAGACGAAGCGAAAAAATTCATCCCCAAGTCTGTCGACGATCAGCCAAAACCTGCTGCTGGGGTGGAGTCGACGCCCGCAGTGAAACCCGCGACGAATCCGGATACCAAGGCAGCCGAGCCCAAAGAGGCGCCTGAACGGTAAGAATCTGTCTCCTCAGGGCGCTGGCGGCGTTGGCATCCGCTGCAGGGCTGGTGACCTGCTGGCCTATAATGAAGCCTGTTTGATTGTTAACTCCGGAATATCTCATGTCTCGTCATTTCCCTCGCCGCGCTGGCGGCCTCACCATCATTCAGACCATGGTCATTCTGGCGATCCTGGGTGTGGTTTTGTTTTTTGCGCTATCCCTGCTGAAAAAAGAGCTGGCGCCGGCGACTACCTTCAAGACTTTGCAGGGTGAAGAGATCACGACCGCCTCATTGCGCGGCAAGGTGGTCATGGTGAATTTCTGGGCCACCAGTTGCAGCACCTGTGTGCAGGAAATGCCGGATATGGTGGAGACCTACAAGAAATATCAGGAACGCGGGTTTGAATTCGTGGCTGTGGCCATGAGCTATGACCCGCCGAATTATGTGCTGAATTTCACCGAAACCCGCCAGCTGCCGTTCAAGGTGGCGCTGGATTCTGACGGACAGGTTGCGCGCGACTTTGGTGATGTGAAGCTGACGCCGACGACCTTCCTGATTAATAAAAACGGTGAAATTCTCAAGCGTTACGTCGGCATTCCGGAAATACCAGCGATGCAACAGCTGATCGAGAAGGCACTCGCTGCCTGAGTGACTGCGGGTTGGCCATAGCCGCCGAACCCGCCCCGCACGATTTCACGAGGCTGTCAGTGACCTGATCAGCGCAGCCCTGCGTTGTGCGCTTGTTGGTCTGCATGATAGGAGCTGCGCACCATCGCACCCACGGCGGCATGAACGAAACCCATCTCGGCTGCGGCCGCCTCGAACATCTTGAATGTGTCCGGATGCACATAGCGTCTGACCGGCAAGTGATCGCCACTTGGCGTCAGGTATTGGCCGATGGTGAGCATATTGACGTTGTGTGAACGCAGATCGCGCATCACCTCCAGAATTTCCTCATCGGTTTCACCCAGACCCACCATCAGGCCCGATTTGGTGGGCACATCCGGATGCAGCGCCTTGAAGCGCTTGAGCAGATCAAGCGAATACGCATAGTCAGAGCCGGGACGCGCTTCCTTGTACAAACGCGGTACTGTTTCCAGATTATGGTTCATCACATCTGGTGGTGCGGCTTTTAAAATCTCCAGCGCACGATCCATGCGGCCACGAAAATCCGGCGTCAGAATTTCAATGCGGGTTTCAGGGGATAGTTCGCGCACACGTTGTATGCATGAAACAAAATGGCCGGCACCGCCATCGCGCAAATCATCCCGATCAACGGACGTAATCACCACATAAGACAAGCGCAGTGCAGAAATTGTCCTGGCCAGATTTTCAGGCTCATTCGGGTCCAGCGGATCGGGGCGTCCATGACCGACATCGCAGAACGGGCAGCGCCGCGTACATTTGTCACCCATGATCATGAAGGTGGCCGTACCTTTGCCGAAACATTCGCCGATATTCGGGCAGGATGCTTCTTCGCAGACAGTCACCAGATTATTTGCACGAAGAATGTCCTTGATCTCGTAAAACCGGGTCGTCGGTGACGCGGCCTTCACCCGTATCCAGTCCGGCTTGGGCAGCTTTTCTGCCGGTACGATCTTGATGGGAATACGCGCGGTCTTGCCTGCGCCTTTTTGTTTTTCGGCGGGGTTGTAGGTGGGGGTATTGGAATTGTCGGAAGCCATATCAAGCCCGAAGTTGTTTGTTCAGTTGTTGCGCCAGTGTCTGATGCACTTGCGCCATGGGTATGTCAACGCCCAGGGTTTGCATATCAACGGTGTGCAGTCCCGGATAGCCGCAGGGATGAATCCATGAAAACGGCTGCAAATCCATGGCGACATTCAGTGATACGCCATGATAGGTGCCGCCATTGGCCCTAATTTTCAAGCCAAGCGCGGCGATTTTCGCGCCGGCATACGCACCCTGAGACACATAAATACCCGGTGCGCCGGGCTTGCGCGCACCCTGCAAATTATACGCCGCAAGCGTTTCGATAACGGCTTGTTCAATGCGGTTGACGAATTCGCGCGGCAGGCAGACTCGCCCCGGTCGTCGCAGATCAAACAGCAGATAAACAATCACCTGACCGGGTCCGTGATAAGTGACTTCACCACCACGGTCGGTCTGCACAACAGGCACATCATGCGCGTCGATAATGTGAGCCGGGTCAGCGCCTAAACCCAGGGTAAACACCGGGGGATGTTCAACCAGCCACAACTGATCGGCTGTTGATGCATCGCGGCCATCGGTAAACGCCCGCATCGCTTGAAAGGTCTGCGTGTAATCTTCAATGCCCCGTTGCAAGATTTGCAGATCAGGCATATCAGAGAACGACTTTGACCATGGGATGCGATGACAGCGCCCGGTAGAGATTATCGAGCTGTTCGCGGCTTGTGGCGCGGACGGTCACGGTCAGCGACAGATAATTACCTTTGGCCGAAGGCCGCATTTCCATTTTGCCGGCATCAAATGCCGGATCATGAAGGCGTACCAGATCGACCATCGCCTGTGCGAACGTATCTTGTGTGACACCCATGATTTTTATCGGGAAGTCACAAGGGTAGGTGATCAGACTCTCGTCGGAATGATTCATGCATTAATGAGGAAGCAGCAGTCGTACCGAATCATAGGCGCGGCCGAAGATGGTGGCTACATTGATCTGATCCAGTGCCTGCAAGGGTAGTTCGCTGACGATTTTTCCATCAGCGAGGATTTTGAGCTTGCCCACCGGCGTGTATTGGGCAATGGGTGCGATCAGCGGGTCGGTGCGTTCTACCACCGACTTGAGCCGGGCAGTGGAGCCGCGCGGCAGGCTGACATACACGTCCTGATTGAATCCGAGTCGGACTTCATTTCTGGAGCCCTTCCAGACCACGGGTGTCAGTACCGCCTGACCCTTGGAATAAATTTTGAACGCCTGAAAATTCATGAAACCCCAATTAAGCAGCTTTTGACTTTCCTGGGCGCGCATCGCGTCGGATTCGGCACCCAGCACGACAGAAATCAGCCGCCGCTGACCGCTGCCGTTGGGTCGCATAGCCGAGGCAATCAGGCAATAGCCGGCCACCTGAGTATGACCGGTCTTCATGCCGTCGACGGTGTCATCCAGCCACAACAAACGATTGCGATTCGGCTGGCTGATTTTGTTGTAGGTGAAATTCTTTACCGAATAAATTTTATAAAACTCGGGAAAATCCGTGATCAGGCGCGATGCCAGTACCGAAAGATCGCGCGCGGTCGAATAATTGTTCGGATCCGGCAGGCCGTGGGGATTGGCAAAGCGCGTATTTTTCAGGCCTATTTGAGCAGCCTGCCGGTTCATCAGTGCCACAAACGCCGCCTGATCGCCGGCCACCGCTTCGGCGAGTGCAATCGCCGCATCATTACCTGATTGAACAATCAGTCCGTGCAGCAGATCGGTAATGCGAACGGCCGTATCGGGCTCGATAAACATTTTCGAGCTGCCACTGTCAACCTTCCACGCATTGGTCGACACATTGATCGTCTGGTTCAGATCCAGTCGCTTGTCCCGGAGCGCAGAAAACGTCAGGTAAGCCGTCATGATTTTGGTGAGTGACGCGGGTTCGACGCGCGCATCGGCTTCATGCGAAGCCAGCACCTGATGACTGCTTGCGTCCAGCAACAGCCATGCGCGGGCTGCAATCGTCGGCGGCATGACCGTCTGCGCGCAGGCACTCGCCGTAAAAAAAATACCGAGACAGACAGCGAGCAGTTTATTCATGAACACCAGTGACAAGAAGAGGTGATTGAGGCGGTAAAACACAGACCCGGATTATAGAGGGTGTGATGCGTATTAAGAACCCGTAACAGGTTCTAATGCGGCCAGTTGTCGATCACGAGCTGCTTAATGTGATGCAGCTTGCGATGGAAAAAATGATCAGCACCCGGAATGACGACGACGGGCAGGTCCTGCGGACGCGCCCAGTCGAGTACATCGGCCAGCGGGATGGTGTCGTCCTGCTCGCCATGGATCAGCAAGGTATTGGCAGGTACGTCAGGCAAGACCCATTTGCCGGCCGCCGTGCCGACCAGTATCAGTCGTTCGGCGGGCTGTTCTTGCGCGACCAGCTGCTGCTGCAAACGGGACAGTACAAAGGTGCCGAATGAAAATCCGGCCATCGCCACGGGGAGTGCCGGATACAGTGAGCGCATATGTGCATGCAGTCGGCCCATGTCATCGGTTTCGCCAATGCCGGCATCATGCGTGCCGTCCGAGGCACCGACGCCGCGAAAATTCATGCGGGCGCTGGCATAGCCCAGCGCAAGGAAAGCGCGCGCGAGGGTTTGTACCACTTTGTTGTCCATGGTGCCGCCATACAGCGGATGCGGATGAGCGATCAGCGCGATGCCGCGCGGTGGTGCGTCGGGTGGTAAATCCAGACTGCATTCAATCGCACCGGCATCTCCCGCAATCGTGAAGGCCCGGGTCTGGGAATTCATGGTCGTTCAGATCTTGAGCCGGTCGACAATCTGACCACCGACCAGATGCGTGTCGATGATTTCGTCGATGTCTTCCTTGTCAACATAGGTATACCAGATGCCTTGCGGGTAAATCACCAGTACCGGACCTTGTTCGCAGCGATCCAGGCAGCCGGCCTTGTTGATTCTCACCTTGCCCTGACCGTTCAGGTTCAGTTGCTTCATGCGCTTCTTTGCATGTTCCTGCGCTTCTTTTGCGCCGCGATCAGCGCAACAGGCGCGACCATCATCGCGCGCATTGATGCAGAAAAAGACATGGTGCTGATAAAAAGAAGTGTCGCTCATGGAAATCAGGTCTGACCAATAAAGCCTTGCATCATACACCGGGTGTTGTTGGTGAATTTCAGCCGGATTTTGCTGCGTAGTGGTGGGTGCTATGTGTCAGAAACCAGAGGGCGAGAGCAGGCCAGCACAGCGACAGAAACTGGGCCGCGCCATTGAAATTGAGGAATTTGCCCTGCGCCCAGTACTGGAGGGTTGACAGGAAATACGGGTTTGCGGGTGCCACATTCAGCAGCACCAGCGAAATCAGGAGCGACAGCATGGCCACCCGCCGCTGCGCCGCGCGTGGTGCAAACGACAATCCGCCCAGCATCAGCAGACCGACGATCAGGCCGCTGACGGTGGCCGGCGTGAGCCAGCTGAAGGCATCATCCGGCGCAAACAGCACCGCATTGGCCAGCGTCTTGGTGGTCATCGCCGCCAGTAACAGCAACAGCGCCAGCGCTAGTCTGGGCGCTTCTCTGCGCGTCTGGCACAACAGCATCAGCAGCGCGCCGGTCATCCCGAAGGCGGTAATGAGGAGCTCCAGCAGCCGGTAGTGATCGACGGTGAAATGTATTTCTTGCCACAGCAGCCGGCTCAGGTCCACGGGTACATCCAGCCAGGATGTCAGCCAGCCCGATACCGCAGGCATCCACTGTCCGTGACCAAACAGATACGGCTGCGGATAGATTTGCGCCACCGGCCACAGGGCCACCACGATCAGACCCCGGCTCGCCTGTTCCGAAAACCACGCGCGGCGAAGCGAGCGCAGCCAGCTTTTTTCCAGCACCGGCGAATACAGCCGCGTTCCGCTCAGCGCGCCGATCACGACGCCGAGCGAATTTGTCATCAGATCCAGATTGCTGGGTACTCGTGAGGGCAGATAACTTTGCAGCGCTTCCAGCGTTGCGGCCAGCAGCATGCCCGATGCGATAGCAATCAGGACGGCCCACAGGCCGCGTACCCGCGGATACAGGGCCAGCACGACCAGCGCGCCCAGCGGCACATAGCCGATCACGTTGACGACGAGGTCGAATAAGGTCCAGTAATGCGGCATTCGCTCGCCCAGATAGGTCCAGGGCAGAAGGCCGTTGTCGCGCCATCCGGAAAACGGAAAGCCGCTGGCGTAAATAATCAGCAGAACATAGACCAGCAGCGCAATACGAACCGATGCGGATGCTTTTCTGTGGGTGCCCGGCGAAAGCCTCGCCTCGCCAGGGCTGTGCATCTGTGGATCCGACATGCCCGGCAGTGTATGTGACTTTCGTGCGGCCGTCACCCGCAGCCCGGTGCCAGCCGATACAATGCGCCCCATGAACGATTCCCTGCTGGCTGATCGCCTGACCCCTCTGTGCCGTAGCGCGGCACAGGTGATGCAGTTCGAGGTCGTTGCAACGACCGGCTCGACCAACGCCGACCTTCGCTCACGCTTGCCCGGCCTCACGCAGCCGGTGCTGCTGGCGGCCGAGCAGCAAACCGCCGGACGTGGACGTGCCGGCCGCAGCTGGGTGGACGCGGCCGGCGATAACCTCAGCTTTTCTCTGGCCTGGCGCTTTGGCGGCGAACTCGGACAGGTTTCGGGTCTTTCGCTGGCGGTAGGTGTCTTGATTGCCGAGACCTTGCGCGCCGGCGGTTGGGATGCAAGACTGAAATGGCCGAATGATTTGTTGCTCGATGGCCGCAAGCTGGGTGGCGTTTTGATTGACACGGTGAGCGCCCGTCCCGGTACTTGGGCGATTATCGGTGTTGGCATCAACGTGCATCCCCATCCAGAACGCGATGCGGCCACAGGCACCGACACCGCGTCGCTGGCGACCCATGGCATCGACCGCAATGCGCTGCTTGCCGCGCTGGCCGACGGACTCGCGGAAGGACTACCCTTGTTCGATGTGCAGGGTTTCACACCCTTCGTGCCACGCTGGCAGGCATTGCATGCATACGCAGGCGAAGCCGTCGATCTGATCGAGGGTGGCAGGTTGTTGCAGCAGGGTATTGCGCGTGGCATCGACGAGATCGGTTGCTTGTTGCTCGACACCCGTGCCGGACGTATTGCCGTGCTGGCCGGCGACATTTCCCTACGTAAGCAGCTTGCCTCAGGAACTTCCCATGCGCTTGCTGATTGATGCGGGCAATACCCGGGTCAAGTGGGCGCTGACGGCGTCCGACGATGTTGTTCCCGCGCCGGGCATGGTCTGGCAGTCCGAGGGCAGTGTCACGCATGATGCGCTGGCCGGGCTTGCAGGCCAGTGGCAGGCAGACGGGACGCGAGCGAATGACATCGGCGCTGTCTGGATATCCAATGTGGCCGGCCCTGCGTTGGCAAAGCAATTAGCACAAACACTGGCGGATGCCGGCATAGCACCCGATGCGCTGCACTGGTTTGCTTCGCTGCCGGCGTGCGCCGGTGTGCGCAATGGTTATCGCGAGCCGTTGCAACTCGGTTGCGATCGCTTTGCTGCGCTGATTGGTGCGCGTCATCACTACCCCGATCATGATTTGCTGGTGGTTAATGCCGGCACGGCCACCACGGTCGATGCACTGACGGCAGACGGCCGTTTTACGGGCGGGATGATTCTTCCCGGCCTGGGCACCATGGCACGTTCACTGGCCGTGAACACGGCGCAATTACCGGCGGTCAGCGAGCTGGTTCTGGAGCATGCGCTGGCGGACAACACCCGGCAGGCCATCATCAGCGGATGCATTCAGGCGCAGGCAGGTGCGATTGAGCGCGCCTTTGCCCAACATTCCGGATCTGCACCGCTGTGCCTGATGTCGGGCGGAGCAGCATCCTTCATCGCGCCCCATCTCCGGGTGCCGCATGCGCTTATGCCCAACCTGGTGCTGACCGGACTGTACATAGTGGCTTTGACGGAGGTTGTTGCATGATGCGACTTTTTTTCGGGATATTGCTGCTCGCGAATGCCGTGCTGGTGTTCTTGCTGATGCAAACGCC
>JBILCO010000306.1:0-2847 GCA_044353075.1 Burkholderiaceae bacterium | reverse complement strand
CGCAGATACCAGTCAGGTTCGGGGCCATTGCAAGTAGTGTAGTAGCCGTCCGAGATCGTCGCCTGATCTTCTGCCTCGAAATCGATGCGAGCGGCTCTGCCCTGCGCATTACGCTGCAACAGTTTGTAGACCGGACTGTCCATATAGCCGACACCGGTATCGAGCTTGAGCCGGAGTTCCTTGCCAGCGAACTGGTTACCGTCGCGATCGACACGCACATTGCCGACGGCCTCGACACGATCATCGATGATGTTGTATTTGATGCTGTCCGCATCGATCGTCATATTGCCGCGCATGATCTCGACGTTGCGATCCAGCCGAACCTCGCGATCCGGTCGGCCCGTCAGCTGGTCGGCGCGCATCTCGGTGGTTACCTCTTCGCCCACCGCATCCGTCATCCGACGCGGCTCCTGTGCAGCCGCAACGCCGGAGATCATCACGGTGATCACCAGAGAGAGGCAAGGTGCCTGCCGAAGGGCTGAACGAGTGGAAAGTGGCAATCGCCGGGTCATGAAAGCTGAATTTGCAGGCCCAAAGACCGCGTCGTGGGGTGAATCCCTTATTATATGGGAACTCATCGCCTGTTCTGCGCTCTTGCTGCCCACTTCCTACCCGGTTTCTCTCCATGCCTGACAATTCCCTGAACGATCCCCGGCTCGCCCAGCTGGCCGACTGGCTTTCCGGTCTCCAGACTCCCGCGACCGTTGCTGCAAGCCTGCGACCGGCATCCGCCGATGCCAGTTTTCGCCGTTACTTCCGCGTTGATACGCCGGATGGCCAGAGTCTGATCGTGATGGACGCGCCGCCACCGCAGGAGGATGTGCGTCCTTTCGTCAAAGTTGCCGAACTGTTCAGCGCGACGGGGGTATCTGTGCCGGCCATTCTGGCGCAGGATACCGAGCGCGGTTTTCTGCTGCTATCCGATCTGGGTTCGACGACTTACCTGCAACAACTGAGCTCGGATACCGCACACAAGCTTTACATTGATGCGATTGATGCGCTGATTCTGTTGCAAGTGCAAAGCCGCGCCGGTGTGCTCCCAGTCTACGACCGCGAGCTGCTGCACCGTGAACTGATGCTGTTCCCGGACTGGTATATCACCCGCCATCTGAAAGCCACGCTGACCGATACGCAAACCGCTGATCTGAACCGGGTATTCGATGTGCTGCTGGCGAATAATCTGGCGCAGGCGTCAGTGTATGTGCATCGCGATTACCACTCACGCAACCTGATGGTAATGAACAAGGGCAATCCGGGCATTCTGGATTTCCAGGATGCTGTCTATGGTCCGATCACCTACGATCTCGTGTCGCTGCTGCGTGATGCCTACATTCAGTGGGACGAAGAACTGGTGCTGGACTGGGTGATTCGCTACTGGGAACGCGCTCGTCGTGCAGGCCTGCCGGTCAGTCATGATGTGGATGCGTTTTATCGCGACTTTGAATTCATGGGTCTGCAGCGGCATCTGAAAGTGCTCGGTATTTTTGCGAGGCTGTATCACCGCGACGGCAAGGACGGCTATCTAAACGATATGCCGATGGTCATGGACTACACCCGCAAGACCGCCTACCGCTACAAGGAATTTGCGCCGTTGATCCGCTTGCTCGACACGCTGCAGGAAAATACCACCGGCATCGGATTTACCTTTTAATGAAAGCCATGATTTTTGCTGCCGGTCGCGGGGAGCGCATGCGCCCGCTGACCGACACCTGCCCCAAACCGCTGCTGCAGGTACGCGGCCGACCCCTGATTGTCTGGCACATCCTTAACCTCGTGCGCGCCAGGATCACCGAGATCGTGATCAACCATGCGCATCTGGGTCAGATGATCGAGGATGCACTGGGCGACGGCAGTCAGTTCGGCGCAGCGATTACTTACTCTGCCGAGGGCACCGCACTGGAGACCGCCGGCGGTATCGCCAAAGCACGTCACCTGCTCGGCGAGGCACCGTTTGTCGCGATTGCCGGCGATATTTTTTGTCCGCATTTCGATTTCTCAACAGTGAGCGATGTGCTGGAAGAAAACGATGTCTGGGGCAACCCGCTGCCCGCCAGCCAGCGCGATCTGGCCTGGCTGTATCTGGTGAAAAATCCGCCCCATCATCCCGAGGGTGACTTTGCGCTCGAGAGCTTCGCCATTGCCAACCAGGGCGAGCCCCGGCTGACGTTCTCGGGCATCGGCGTCTATCGGCCGGAGCTATTTGATTCGGTGACCCCGGGTGCGGCGGCAAAACTGGCCCCGATCCTGCGCGAATTCGCAGAACAGCGCAGAATCGGTGGTGAGCTCTTTCGTGGCGACTGGACCGATGTCGGCACGGTCGAGCGACTGGAACAACTGAATACGCCTCTGACCGAACTTCTGAAGAATAAACAATGAGCCTGACACCCTATGCAAAACGCCGCGCCGCCGTCCTGCGTCAGATGCACGCGCAAGGCGGCGGCGTTGCCATCATTCCGACCGCACCGGAAGTGATGCGCAATGCCGATGCCGATTATCCGTACCGGCATGACAGCTATTTTTATTACCTGACGGGCTTCACCGAACCGGAAGCCACGCTGGTGCTGGTCGCGGGCGATCAGGATCAGGCCATTCTGTTTTGCCGCGAGAAGAACGAAGAACGCGAAATCTGGGACGGCTATCGTTTCGGACCGGACGCGGCAAAACAGCAGTTTGGTTTTGATGCAGCTTATCCGGTGGCCAGCATCGACAGCGAATTGCCGCGGCTGATGGCCAACACCCCCGCGTTGTTTTATGCGCTGGGCAGCAGTGCCACACTCGATGCACGTATCCAGACCTGGCTGAATGCGGTACGTACGCAGGCCCGATCCGGTGTCAGCGCACCAGGAT
>JBILCO010000305.1:0-2859 GCA_044353075.1 Burkholderiaceae bacterium | reverse complement strand
CCTGCTCGGAAAAATTCAAGTCGCCCGCCACCTGCTGCACCGCGGGCCACGCGCGCCACAACTGAATTTCATTACCGGAAAAACGGACATTACCCTGCACAGTTGCGACGCCGGCAGCGGTTAATGGGATCTGCAGCTTCAAACCCAGCCTAGCATTACCGCTGGCTCTGGTCTCCTCCGTCAGCCCGTCAATCCAGCCCAGCACGGGCGTTGTGTTCACATAAGCCAGCATGCCCTGCAACGAGCCCAGCGCAATACCGCCCACCTCCAGCACCGGTTTGCTGCTCATGTAGTCCGGAATCACAGCGTCGATCTCGGTGAGTGACACGCCGGCCGTTTTTGCGCTGCCGGCATGAATGTGCAAACGTGCACGATCGAGCGTCAGGTGCCCTTGTATGGCATCAAGCTTGGGCCACAAGGGTGTGCGCCGATCCTGGGCCAGCTCTTTCGGCGCAGGATTGAGCACGGCATTTTCAATTTTCGCGGTCAGCTTGAAAATGTCCGATGATTTTTCCGTACTGGGTTTTTGGTGAAACGGGAATTTATCGAGATCTCCTCGGATCACAAGCGATACATCCCTCGCGCGACCTTCCTGCAGCGCCAGGTCCAACCATTCACGCGTATCGGCATCTACGACAGCGGGCAGATAGCGCGAGACGCTGTTTAATTCGATGACCGGAAGCTGCAACTTCATATCCAGTTCACCCGGCCGACTGGCCGACAGTGGCAACGCTAGGGTGTGGCTGCCGCTCAGGGTACCCGACAGACCCGCTTGGGAAAAACGCAGGATATCGATGCGCGAGGTCAGATAATTTTTTTCACGCAGCGACCAGCTGCCTTCCAGCGAGACATCATCGAGCTTCATGCGCGGAATCGTCAACCAATCGCCGGTGCGTATTTTCACCTGCTCTCCTCGCAGTTTCACCCGACCACCCTCCTGATTGGCATCGATCTCCCCGGACATACCCTCAAAACCGGGCTGTGATTCACGACCCTCATCCTGCCGTACGGCGAGGTCATTGAACTTGCCACTCATGCGGTAGCTTCCTGCCCCTGGCACATCACCGTCCCATGAGGCAGCGAAGTCACGCAATTGTCCCCGGGGCGCCCAGTCCGATAGTGCACTTCTGAGGTCGTTTGACAAAGGCAGATGCCCGGCAAATCGCACCAATGCACCGAGATCCATTTCGGTGATTTTCAGATCATGACGTTCGGGCTTGTTGCCACTGGCCACGCTGTAGCTATGGCTGACGGTGGTTTTCGGCAGCACCGCACCCTGCTCAGTGCGCAAGGAAAAATTAGTCAGCGTCAGTTGATGGCCGCTGGCGCCATAGGACATTATTTTTTGCTTCAGCCCTGACACCACTTCGCCGGCGGAGATACGTCCGCTGAGATCAATGAGCTTCAGTGGTTCCAGCCCCTGAGCGAGTTGGACCGACAGGTCGGACAGGGCCAGATCCGCCATCATGTTGACGACGCTGCCACGATTGAAACTGATCCACGCGCGCACTGATCCGTCGCCACCGGTCAGCTGGTAAGGCATGTCGACGTAGGCCTTCCATGCCTCAAGATGCGTTTTTTGCCAGTTAATATAAAACTCGCCAATCCACTGGCTGTAGTCGGCACGAGTTTGTGAGAAGGGAGGATGCGTAAATTCAACCCGCAGATCAATCGGTGCAGCGAGCGAATCAGGCGGCGTGGCCTTGAGTGCTGCGTGATGCGTGCGCCAGCGGTTCTGCAACACAAAACTGATGTCGGTGAGCACTAGATCAGGCGCAGCTCGCAGCTGATCACGCCAGCGAAGCTCGCCATGACGGATGACAATTTCATGCTGCGCCAGCAGCCAGTCGAGCCCTCGTCCGTCATCCGGCTTGGCTGGGTCAATACGCAAGCCACCCACAAAAAAACGGCCATCGCTGTCTCGCTCGATGTCGAGATCGGGATGTAACAACTCCAAGGCCCGCAAACGCAAATCACCGAGCACCGACCACCATGACAGGGTGACGTTGACTTCCGGTAGCACGAGCGCACTTTCACCCTCATCGTTGTGAATGACGACGCTCTTAAGCCTGAGACGTGGGCTGACGCCATGCCAACTGGCCTCGATACCGGCGATGCGCACCGGCCGGTTGACGAAATGACTGGCGAGCTGCTCTACCTCGGCTTTGTAGGCATCGATATGGGGCAAGACCACATAACGCAGCGACAGAAAAGCAGCACAAAACGCGAAGTAGGCAATGACCAGCACCAGCATGACCCAGCCGAGCGCATGATGCGTGATGCGGTTGGCCGTGTCATAGCCAGCACGAACCTTGCCCCATGCGAGCTGCAGGTTTTGCCTGATACGATTTGCTTTATCTGGTTGGCTCGACATCAAGTGGCGTTGTTGTAATCAATGCCGCGCCCAAAGATTTCAGGGCCGTGGCGGGAGAGTGGCTGGCAACGAGTGACCCAGCGGAGGTTCATTGATCACAACCGCTGCGCCCCGGGTTGCTATCATAGCTGCAAGATCGCCGCTGTCGCAGCCTGACTCCATAAACGCCTTGCCTACCCGATGAGCACAAACCTGCCTCCCACCAGTCCGGCACTTTCCCGCTTCGTCAGACGCTGGCTGGATGCGAACCCGACCCGTCATGCCGAGCTGGAGCGGCTATCGGGATTATCGCTTGCCACATCGGACTTTGGCCAGTTACTTGACGCCCAACTGGCGCAGGCGCCTTCCCTGCCCGCCGCCATGCGACGCCTCCGGAATGCCCTGGTTTCAGCCATTGCCGAGCGCGATCTGAGCGGACGCGCTGATCTGGATGAGGTTCTGACCACGATTTCCGCGTTTGCGGCGTTTGTGGTCAACCGCCATCT
>JBILCO010000097.1:0-7101 GCA_044353075.1 Burkholderiaceae bacterium | reverse complement strand
AGTCATAATGCCTGAACGAATTTGCGACAATTCCACTCGGGTCGTTACGGGCTGCACCTTCGTATTACGTACAAATTGGGCAAGCCTGACCGCCTCCTTGCCCTGGGGTGGAATCAGATCGTCAATATCGAAACGCCAAAGATTACCCATCAGATCTGCGCCATAAAAACGTAACGCGGTATTGTCGAGCGTGTTATCTACCCACGCATTCAGCTGCGCGAGGCCGCTTGGGTTGTCAGTGGTGCCTTCACCCGTACTGATGGTCTCGAGCAGCGCGCCGCTGTAGGCGTCGACTACATACAGCCTTCCCTGACCGTCACCCGGACTGATATTGTTGTAGCCTGAGGCAAGTACAACGATCCAGGTACCATCACGTCGCTTGGTGACAATCGGTTTGCCCATCGCATAACCCAGATTGTCATGACTGAATTCCCACAAAAACTTAGGGTTGAGCGGATCAGTGATATCAAGTGCGAAATACGATCTCCCCGCAGCACCCAAGCCATTGACCAGAATCGTTCGCCACTGCTGGGCCGCACAGCGGGATTGCGATCCTGTCGGGCAGATATCGGCGGCTACCGGAGTACCATCAAGAAGATAGGTAAAGTTTTTATCGAAATTCATGTCGCTACTGCGCCATATAGTGGGCAGTACGGCAGGCGGTATGAATGCCCAGGCTTCCTCGCCGCTTTTGGCATTGAAGGCATGCAACATGCCATCGTTCGCAGCCAGATACACCATAGACTGACGATTGAAGGCCTCAACATCCCGGAACGCACCATAGTTTTCGTCGGCATAGCGAAACGTCGGACGACCTACATAGAGAGGGGGCGCATTAATCGGCGCGCCGAGCACCTGCTCACGTCGCCGGAATAATTTATTCGTGTTATCTGGATGATTTTCGAACTCACTTTGTCCGCGGAGATAATTGACTACCCGCGTACCTGTGAGAAGCAGCTTCTCATTTTCTGATAATGAACCGCATTGAGAAAGCCGCTCAGGAGAATGACAAAGACCGGCGAAATATCCTTGCTGAACGGTATCAAGATTACGCCACCTGAATTGCTTTAGGTCAGTTGACCCAATCGAATCACGGATGAAAATTTTTCGTGTGTCCGAGGATTTTCCAACCTTCCTATCAAGTAGTCGAGCAGCCGACCAATCAGGTACCGCACTGATGCTACCATCGCTTAAACTGATCCTGCGTGCTTCCAGTTCACCATCCCAGTAAATGCTTCGATAGGAAGAGGCAAACAAAAGATTATCTCCCTCTGCCGGCTCTTGACTGCTGGTGGCAGCTGCGGCTGCCGCGCCGGTGGCAGCACGTATCTCCGCCATAGTCGACGATAATGCGCGCGCCAACGTCTGGGGATTCAGGGCATTAAAATAACGACCACCACCATTGACTGCCGCATGCCAAAGGTCATCAATGCGCTCAGGACCATTGAAAAAAATCGGATCAGGCCAACTCAGTGTGCCATCCACTATTTTTCGAAAATCACCATTGTCGGCACTCAGATAATTTTCCTGATACCGAAGCGTGCCACTGGCGCCGAGTCCCAATGTGTGGGTGATCATATGTTGATGATTGGGTCCCGAGTTACCAAGACCTGACGGAACATTATTCGCGCAGACCTCGGGTTCGCGGCCGCAATTCCCCAGCTCAGAGGACCGCAGATCAGTCCGGTAATAGTAAGACGCCACGTCGGCCAGCGTATCCACCGTGCGGCCCTGACGACCGATCTCCTGAAAATCACCCACCTCAACCTTGAAAAAACCCCGGACTGTCAATACAGGTCTTTCCAGCGCAGCGCTATCCGGCGCGATGATCAGTATTTTGTTGTCTTGTGATACCGCTCGAAATCCATTCTGATTGATCGCTCGAGCCACCTGAAAGGCCATGAGAATTGCATCACCATCAATATCTTCGCTGTGCTGGACCCCGGCCGCTTCACCGATCAACGACTTGCCCGCAACCTCCATGCTGTAGATACCTGTCTCACCATACTTCTTCGCTGGCTGCGGTATCACCGTCAGTGTTGCGACATGTAGTGTTTTTCCGTTTTTGTCACCGTCATATCGAGGCGGCGGTAAATCATTATCCTGGTCGCCAACGTTCGTCAAACCATCGATTTTCTTCGGACCGTAGCTACTCGTCTCCGACGCAGTATTCCAGTAACCATCGGTAGAGAGAACGGTAAAGTTTTGCTGACAGGAATAACGGACAGGATCATCGCTACCGGTCAGAAGCTTTCCTGCATACAGCCTTCCTGCCTTGGATAAAGCTGCACGCAACGGTGTGCTTGCAATAGGATCAATAGCATATAGCTTGTCGTAAAACTTCTGTCGATGTTCTCCGGAAAAATCATTCAGCTTTAAAAAATGAGGGTTATTGCTATCCGTGCCGCTGTAACCAATGGTGGTGAATCCCACACGGTACTGATCCCCCATGTCGCGAAAGGCGAGGCCAATCGCCGTCTTCATCGTCAGAATACGTGTCCGGTGATAACTGAACCAATTGGCAAAATTCTGTTGCTCATTTGAGCCACCGGGACCAGACGTGCTACTGACCATGATTTTGGTCCAGTTGCGGGAGCCTCTGGTGCTCAGGTCATGCAGGATATCCTTGCAGTGATCATCGGCTGAGTTATCGCCTAGATTGCTGCGCTTATCACCGGTGTAGACGAAATAATGGGCGGCCTCAGCCCGGTTCGGGAAAGGTGTGTTGGGATCAAAGACACAACTGAAGCCAGACGGGGCGATACAATCAGGACGATATCGGATGCTTTCTGTATTCGCTGGCAATGCCGGAATGGTTAACGACGTTCGCCATGGCATGAATTCATTCGATAAATTCACTGTGACACTGGCTGATTTGAAACCGTTATAAAGTGCTTGCGTGAATTGCTGCTGAGGAAAATAAGTACCATCAGACTTGACTGGCACTGGATAAATAATCGATGGATCGTAGTAGCTCTTGTTACACAAGCTACTGCGATACCCAATCGTGTTCTGATACCCATTGATGTTAACTTCATCGCCCAGGGCGCTGGATTGCATGCTACCGGAATCATCCAGAATGAAAAAAATATTGGGCTTGGCCTGACTAACTGCCAAAAAACCGAGCGGCGCTTGGGATATTCCATTCGACCCTGCGATGGCGAATGAAAACAAACCGCACATACCTGCAATAAAAATCTTTAGAAATAATTTCATACTGATTTAAAAATGATTCTTATGATGTACAGCGCATCAGAAATGCATGAGTGTTTGAACGAAAACCGTGGTGTTTCGAGGACCACTGACGCGCGTAGTGATTCGATAGTAAACAGCTGAATTCAACTTGAATCGGCTGGAGGCACCGTAGCTGAATTGCCCTTTTTTCGGACTCACTTGACTGCTCTCCCTGTACAAGAGACAGCTATTGGCTGAATCCTCAGGACTGCCTGCAGATCGGCACAACCGATGGATCACGTATTGGATGACCTGGCCAGCAGCATCCTTGGTGGTCTCGGGCGACGCACTCACGCAGGTCACATCGCTACGCGAATTGCATTGATCTTTGTCCCAGTCGATCGCGACCTTCGTACCCGCTGGTGAACTACCGCTAATATCCAGGCCATCAGGAAGACTGGCGTAATAGCCTTGATCCGGCTGATCGCTGTACAAGTCGGGTAATAAGGCGCGTGCAGTGAGCCACACAATCGCCGCTTCGCTACCCGCTTCTGCGGCCATCACGGCGGCCTGCCTGAAAGCGAAGTTTCCTGCGGCCAGAACGCTGGTACTCACCGCCCGTACCAAAGCCAATGCGCTCATGCTCATGACGATCAACATGACCAATGCGACGACCAGTCCTGCACCGCCGGAACGTTGGGAGATCACGAGTCACTCCAGATCATATTTCGCAGCGGTATCTCTGCTTGTAATACCCGGTAGCGATAACATGCCCAGTCTTGAAGGGTATTGACTGCGACGGGCGTGTCTTCCATCACACCGGTCGATTCATTGGCCGCTCGCCAGGTTGGTATGGCAGAAGAGCAGCCCTGATCCGATCGCTGTGCACTTCTTGATACGACGGCGATCCGTATAGCCAGGACACGTCTAAGATCATCGGCATCACCTGCCGTGCCATTAGCGTTTGCGTCGAATGCGGCAGCGCTCCAACGCGTCACTCGAAGCGCGCCGGAAAGTGTGGTACGTGCGTCATAACCCAATTGCGCCTGCAGACTAACTACATCAGAGGCAAACGCACTTCCCTGCCATGTGTCAGCCGTTACATCGTAACGCTCCAGCAGTAACTGATTTTTTGCATTAATGGTGTAGCGTTGATGATGGATGGTGCCAAGATTGATCACCGCAGCACCCTCTTGGTACGCGGTGGCTGTCAGTAATCCGGCAGGCAGAGAAGCATGACGAATTCGGTAATCACCGATAGGTATGCTGGTAACTTTTATCAATGGGCACTGCGTGTTTCCGCTTTCATGCAGCAATAGCGTATCGCCGACCGTCATGCCGAGCGTGCTGTTGACCATCAGGATGTCTGAACTGACCGTGTACGGCGCAATCAGACGGGCCGCAGTCAGACTTTGAGATTTCCCACTGGAGAGAACGAGCAAGGTATCCGGTGCACCGTCGACACCGTCGATAATGGTCACCGGCCAGAGTACCCAATCGGTCAATACCGTTGTGCCAAGCGTGCGTCGCACACTACATCCCAGCGCTTCGGACGGACCCAATCCATGACCCGCCATACGTACATCGCGAGAAAGATTTGCCAGCGCATAGGATGCGCTCATTTGTGCATCAGCGATGCCAGTCGTTGATTTACGCCGCGCTTCGAACAACACCGCCACCTTAATGATCACCAGCGTGGCCAGTAGACCAATAGCCAGACCCACCATGAGATCTGTTAAACCCAGACCTTGACTACGTCGGATCATTTTTTTTGACAGATACATGGAGGGCATCAGTCAGTGATGGTGGCCAGTGTGAGCAACTGATGCGTTTTGCCGTCACCTGGCGCCTGCCAGCGCATCAGAATTTTGACCTGACGCTGGTCATCAATGCTTATGCTGGGCAAATTCGTTGTGTCGCTTGTACCAGGCAGCCGGGCATGTACTGTGGCAAGCCAGCGCTTGACGTCTTCGGACTCCGGCTGCGTAAATTTCATGCGCAATTCATTCAATGAGCGGTCGCCCGTCCACATTTGCGCAATTAAATCCGAGGCGAGCAGACTTGCTTCACTGCGGTAGCGGGCATTACCTGTTTCTACCAGGGTGGCTGAGAGGAGCATTAGCAATGACATCACCCCGGCAGAGAACAGAACGATGGCCAGCAGTCCCTCAAGCAAGCTGCTGCCGTTCTGATTTGCAGGGAAAATCATGAAGGTACGAGGCTTTGAACGCATGATTTTTCAGCTGCAGCGGAAAGTTGAGTCACTGCCTGCGGACGGGTCGCATAGCCTGACGGTACCTGCTGCTGAAATGGTCAATACCAATCGCCGGGCCTGATCGTTTGCCGAATGCAGTACATCAATGCGCGAGGCGTCAACCCCGCTTGAGACGCCCGGAGCCGCACCCAGCGCATTGAACGTCACCCCGGAGGGCAAGCGATTGCCTGCGGTGAGTGCCGCACTCGGCGCTATCTCGTCGTCGGCATGTGCAGCACCCCAGCGTATTTTGACCTCGGCCGGGGCTCGATAGGCACTGATGGTGCCGGGACACCGCGCGCTGGCATGAACGCAACCCAGTGTCCATGCGGGCTGTCCGGACCCATTGTTGAACGAAATACGCACCAGTGCGTTTCGGGTAACCGCCTCCGTCCGCGCCGTTTGTAACGCAGCTCGCAAACCTTCGGCATTGCCACGAATTTCGATGTCATGTAACAGTCGCCCAAAGGCAGGCAGGCCGACGGCAAACAGGATGCTGAGCACTGATAAAACAATCATTAACTCAACGAGCGAAAAGCCCGCCGTGATTTCAGCCAACTTAATACGAAAGATAGGTTTGTTTTTCGTGGTCAGCACTGCGCGTCTCGCTTGGTGACCCAGCAGGTAGCCGGCGTCTTGCCCCAGGTTTCGGGTAATCGAGTCGTTCTTGCGCTCCCATGTTGATCGAGGGTGAACGTGAATTCAGCTATCTGTCCGCCACCCTGGCCAGTCGCCGTCAGAAAAAAAGACTGACCACCATGTTGTGCGGCACACTGAAATGTAAAAAATTGATTAGCCGGCATGGCAACAGCACAACCACCCTCGGTGGTGCCGTATTCACGATGATCCTGATAATGCTGTTCCAGACGCATCGCCAGTGCCGACAGCGTGCTGGTGGCCTCAGGAATGCGGGCACGCAGCATATGATCCTGATGGGCCGGCACGGCAATCGCCGCGATGATAGCGGCGACGGCTAGTGCGATCATCAGCTCGATGAGACTAAAACCCTTGGACAAATACGAGGAGCAATACGAGGACATGGTGCGGCGTTGCGCGACGTGAGTTACGGCAACAGCTTGTGCCAACTCACGGACTTTCGCACCAACTATTTATGGAGTAACTAACTTTTCACTAATGAGATTTGCTAATCGGAAAAATGTTCGATTTTCAATCAAAGTACCCCATTGAATGTGCCGGCGGTTCAACCGTTTTTCAGGCCTTGCGCAACACACAAGCGTCGATGGTGCGCAGATCATTGTCGCTGGCAAAACTTTGCAGGAAGTGATAAGCCATAGGTTCCAGCGCATACAATCTTGCGTCGACGAGCACGGACCGTACACCCTCGATAAGAGCCGGCTGAACGTAAGGCGAATATTGGAGATGCCGGTCATAACCGGTTCGAGCGTTCGGATGAAAGCGCGACATGATCCCGCACAGGCGATCAGCCCAGTCACTTGGCCGGAAAAGCTGGCCTTGGCTGGTCACACCCTGAATGATGAAATCCGTTGGAGAAAAATTCGTTTCGGAACCGGGGGTCGCCATAAGGCAGACGGTCTTTCAGCGTAGTCGTGCAGTCGGATGCCGGCGAGATGCGGCGGTGCAATATACCCGCTATCTTACCGAAGACTCGCTGATTAAAAAAGCAAGATGACGGAATTCTTCGGGATGAAGGG
>JBILCO010000267.1:0-3278 GCA_044353075.1 Burkholderiaceae bacterium | reverse complement strand
ACGCGGGGTCTTGGTAAATCAATGGGTTAGCGCCATTCTTTTAAGCCGACAAATTGTCCGGTGTTATTGAATCAGCGCTTCTTCAAGAACCTATCCACTTTGACACCGTCACTAAAAGCAAGAGCAACACCCACAGCAGCAGCGCACGCCAGATTAATCCGACCGCACTTTGCAGCGCGCGTTGCGAAGGCGGATCACCGGGCAACATCTCGATGTCGAGCGATGACGGTTCCAGCGCCGCTATGTCAACACCGGGCAATTCCGGCGCGTACTCGGCCGGTGTTCCCAAGCGCACACCCATTGCCCCGCCACCGGCTGACAAAAGAATACCCGTCGATTCATTGCTCCAGCGTCGCGCAAAATTACGCCAGGCGTAAATCGCATCCTCGAAATTTCCGACGATGGCAAAAGCAATCGCGGTCAGTCTGACCGGTATCCAGTCGATCCAGTAAAACGCTTTCGCAGCAAAACGACCGAAGGCTTCGTTACGCAAGTGTTCTGGCTCATTCCAGGCGCGCGCCAGATATTCAGCGACGCGATACAACACAGCGCCCGCCGGACCCATGGGCATGAGCAGCCAGAAAAATACACCGAAGACATGCCGATGGGTGGTCGTCAGCGCATTCTCAACGGCCAGCCGCGAAATTTCCTGTGCATCAAGCTCGAGGACATCCTGCCGTGTCCATTCGGCCAGCAAACGGCGGGCTTCGGTCAAATCCCTGTTGTCCAGCGCGAGCTGGATTGCACTGAAATAGTGGCTGTAATGCCGAAAACCGAGCGTCAGATACACAATCACAATCGTCCACGCCAGCTGCGCGATCGGACCCGCCAGTGCACAGAGCCAGTAAATAAGGAGGGTCGGCAAAACCAGTGCGAGCATCATGACCAGCCAGGCCAGGCGGCCGTGCTCGGCCCGACCGGCATTAAAGCTGTGCTCGATACGCGCTGCCAGCATCACAACCCAGCCGTAAACGGGATTGTCGGACCTCAGTGGCCTGAACTGCTCGATCAGCAGCACGCAGAAAATGGAGAAAAGGGTCATTGCTTGTTCTGGATTAACAGACAACCCGTACGATAGCGCAGCGAGTGCACAGAATCAAACCGGAAACCGAACGGTACTCGGCGCTTTTCAGCGCTTTTCCACGTTTCTGCCGTCATACCCGAAGAAAATGATAAAGATTTCGCAGCATGGATGCCGTCGCGCCCCAGATAAAGTAATTTTCAAAGGGCATTGCATAAAAGCTGCGGCGGCCCGGGCGATTCGGAAATTCGGCGCTGCGTCGCTGATGATTGGCACCATCCATCAGGAAAGCCAGGGGTACTTCAAAGATTTCCGCAACTTCAAATGTGTCAGCGGCCAGCTCGAAAGGCGGCTGAATCAGCGCGACCACGGGCGTGACACAAAAACCTGTGCCTGTCAGGTAGTCAGGCAAGGTGCCGATGATTTCGATGTGCTGCCGGGACAGGCCGATTTCCTCTTCGGTCTCGCGCAAGGCGGTCGCGATCGGATCACGATCCTCGGGATCAACCCGCCCCCCGGGAAAACTGATCTGCCCGGCATGATCGGTCAGATGAGCAGTTCGAAGTGTGAGCAGTAAGGTCATGCCCTGCGGACGATTGACCAAAGGGACCAGCACCGCGGCGGGCACCGGGGCAGGCGGCAATTCTCGCCAGGCCTTGTCTTCAGTGAATTCCGGCGTCCAGGGCAAAACCTGCGTGAATCGTTCGCGTAGCCATGAGGTATTGAGCCGACCTGCATCAACAGGCGGCTCACCACCCAGTGCATCGATAGGTGCCAGTGAAGGATCGAAAGAGGACATGGTCAGGTTGGGCAAAGAAAAAGGGCACACACGGTGCCCTTTTTCAAAAAACGCAGATGCCTGATTACGCCGCCGATGCCGAGCTGGCGCGACGATTCGGCAGCTTTTCGCGAATACGCGCCGATTTGCCGGAACGTTCACGCAGGTAGTACAGCTTCGCACGACGCACATCACCACGACGCTTGACTTCGATCGATGCGATCAGCGGCGAGTACAGCTGGAACGTACGCTCCACGCCTTCGCCGGACGAGATTTTACGAACGATGAAGTTCGAATTCAGTCCGCGGTTGCGACGGGAAATAACGACGCCTTCATAAGCCTGTACGCGCTTGCGGTTGCCCTCAACGACGTTGACGTTCACGATCACCGTATCACCGGGCGCGAACTCGGGAATATTCTTGGCCAGACGGGTAATTTCTTCTTGCTCGAGTTGCTGGATCAGATCCATTTTTAAGCTCCTTGACCATCATGCCGGCGCCTTCTCATGCTGTGCCCGGTAGAGGATGGGGTTAACAAATTCAGGCTTGCGCCTGCGCTACTGCATCGGTACTGCTTTGCACTGCACGGACTTCGCTTTGATTCACTTCGTCCGTCAAACTTCATGACTTCGCCATCATTTTTTTCAGCACGACTTCATCAGCCTTGCCGAGCAATCCTTGTTGCCGCGCCTTGTCGATCAGCTCGGGGCGCTTGTGCAGCGTCGCCTGCAATGCCTGTTCACGTCGCCATGTCGCGATCTCGGCGTGGTTACCGCTGAGGAGCACCGCCGGTACCGCCTGACCTTCGTACACTTCAGGCCGTGTGTAATGCGGACAATCCAGCAAGCCCTGCACAAAACTGTCTTCCACTGCCGAGGACTGATCACCGAGCACACCGGGCAGTTGCCGTATCAGTGCATCCATCAGCGCCATTGCCGGCAGCTCACCACCGGAAAGCACGAAATCGCCCAGACTGATTTCTTCATCGACGCACCGGTCCAGCAAGCGCTGGTCGACTGCCTCATAACGACCACATAACAGCACCAAACCCTGTGTCGCCGACAGCTGCATCACCTTCTGATGATTCAGCGGTGCACCCTGCGGCGACAAATAAACTGTCCGCGGCCTCGACAAGCCCAGCTGTGTCTGCCTTGCGATCGCCGCACTGATCGCCGCTTCCAGCGGCTCGGCCATCATCACCATGCCCGGTCCGCCACCGTAAGGCCGGTCATCCACGGTGCGGTGCTTGTCGCTGGTGAAATCCCGCGGATTCCATAAGGACAGCGTAAATCTTTGCTGCTCGTATGCACGCCGCGTGATACCCGACGCGGTCAGCGCTGAAAACATCTCGGGGAAGAGCGTGATCACATCAAACTGCATACGCTGCACTCCCATGGTGACGGGCATCTGCGCCTCGCCATCATTACTTTTACCAAACCCGGCGCACGCTAGTAATCGCGCTCCCAGTCCACGGTTATCT
>JBILCO010000304.1:0-2880 GCA_044353075.1 Burkholderiaceae bacterium | reverse complement strand
GTTGATGCATTCGGCTGCACGCACCAGATGCGGCCCATGTCCAATCAGCGCGCCGGCCCCCGCTTTGATCATCGCTGCAGCAAATTTGCGCGCATTACCGCGTTGTTCGCCCAGGAAGACTTCATCTTCATTGGTGAGCATCGCAAAAGCATCACCTTCACCTCCCAGCTGATAAAAAAGCACCACCAGATCACTCTTGGCACGTAACTCGGTGACCAGTTTGGCCGTCGCTTCAATCTCCAGCACATTGTTATAAGCTGGATAATGTGCCAGTGCGATCACGCCGATCCTGATGCCTTTGACGTTACGGATCACATAGCTGCCCTTGGTACCTGTGTACTCGATACCCGCAGCACTTAAATGTTTTTGCGTGTCAGCGAAACCGGTCGGGCCATAATCTTGTGCGTGATTGTTTGCAATCGACAGCACATGAAAATTCGCTTTCTTCAGAATCTGAGCCGTGTCGGTCGGGAAGCGGAAAGAATAGGAGCGGCCCGGCACATAGGGCTTGCGCGGTGTGTTGGCATCCGTGATTGGACCCTCCAGGTTGCCAAGCACCAGATCTGCCTTTGTCAGCAGCGGCATGAATTCCGTAACTGCATTGCGATTGATTTGCGTGTTCTCAGAAAAAACCAGATCACCGGTTGCCGCCAGACGGATATCGGTTGCCGCCTGATCCACAGGCATGCTGGTACAGCTGATGAATTTCGGCAGGGTGTCGTCGTTCGCTGTCTCGGCTTGTGCCAGGTTTGTCATGCCGCTGCCGATGATCAGCGCAGTGGCAAGCAGGGAATATCGAAGCGCGTGCGGCAAATGGAATGGATGTGATTTCATGGGATCAGTCAACAGAAGAAGAAAAGAAGGAAGTCATGCAGCCAGGGGTGAATCAATCAGTGCCTATGCTCGCTGTCTGATATGGGCCCGGCCCATGCAAGGCCCAGAATCCCCAGGAGGCTGCCGGCAATGGCGCTGCAAATCTTCAGCGAGAATGGCATTTTTGTAATAAAAAAATAGAAAATCGCAGGCGATTGTAGCCCAGCTGATCTGACGCTGGTATACATACTGCCTAACCAAAGCTAGCCAGTGAGCGCCTGCCCAGCGGCGCACTATCGACAAAAAGACCCGTATGCAATCCGAGCTGATACCCCTCAAAGATCCACGAAAAACCGACAAGATTGGTGCGGTGCTGCTCGCCGCAGGCGAGGGTTTACGGATGGGGGCAGTACCGAAATCGCTACTGCAGCTGGACGGACTTTCGCTGATTCAGCGTCACCTGATCGCGTTGCGTGAGGCTGGGCTGGATGAGATCGTCGTCGTCACCGGTTACCACTATCAGGCAATCGAAACAGCGCTGAGTGACCAGGCCGTACGTGTGGTCAGAAACCCTGAGCCACAGCGCGGGCAGCAATCCTCGGTCAGGCTGGGGGTCGAGGTGCTGGGGCGGGGCTTTGATCTTGTCATGGTCGTGCTGGCGGATCAGCCGCTGGTTGACGTAGCAGACCATGAGGAACTGATGCGTGCCTTCGCCCAGCGTCCCGCTGGCGCGGGCGTGATGTATCCGCAAGTGGGCGATCAGCGGGGCAATCCGGTACTGTTTTCAGGTGAGCTTGTTACGACCATGCTCGACAGTGGCAATGATGCAGACTTTCGGCGTTTCATCGATGAGCATCCTGCCTTGGTGTACCGCTATCCGACATCCAATGTGCATTTCATCATTGATCTGGATACACCGGAAGATGTTAAGGCTTTTGAGCAGCGTACTGGCCGGGTGCTTCAATGGCCAGATGGCCTTACATGAAAAAATAAAAATAAATGATGATCTGCATGCGGCGCAGCCCGTCAGCGCGGCCAATCTGCCGTCCCGATCCATCATAAATACGGTCGCCGTCAATGCGGCCCATCACACTGCCGGAGGCGCTGTAGAGACGCTCTCCATCCATGCGACCGATCTGACGGCCGGACCCGTCATAAACCCGCTCACCGTCAACACGGCCCAGTTGTCGGCCCGAGCTGTCATAAATCTGCAGGCCATCCTGCCGCCCGATCTGCCGACCCGAGCTGTCATAGAAACGCTCGCCATCGACGCGTCCGATCTGACGACCACTGCCGTCATACATCCGTTGTGCATGTACCAGCTGAGTTGTTACCGCGCCAAACAGTAGAAAAAATAGCAGGAGGTATTTCATCCGAATGTCCTTTTTTTAGCGCGTCGGTATGGATGGCAATATCATCGTGCCCAGCGCGCAAAAGCAGTGGTGGCGGCTGCTTCGTAACCAGCGCGGACATTTTGTGGAATGACTTTAGGAATCACCGGCACATAGCTGTAGCTCTCGCCTTGGATCAGAAAACCTTCGCCCCAGGCACCGCATAAAACGGTTTCTTCAATGATGTAGGCGCGCCGGTTGGCATAAGTCTCCCGAAACTCTTCGAGGACCAGATCGCGCCTTCGGTGCGATTCGTCCAGCGTCACCTGGATTTTTTTGTCGCTGTGGTCTGTGACGAACAGTTCGGAGAAAATCGCTTCTGCTTTCAAAAATTTTCTCTGACGTACCGCGTCATCCGCAGCGGTCTCGGCGAGTACCGAGAAAATGGCAGCGCAGCGCGCAGATTGCGTTGCGATTCGGGATTCTTGTGCGTGACTGTGACTGGCAAAGATCGGCCCGAAGATGATCATCATGATTACCAGTGAAATCTTGGTCCCGTACATGATATTTCCCCCTCCAAACTCAAATAAGAACCTATCTCGGCGAACTCGATTATCTCACGGGCTACGTTGTCTCTCTGCGCGCTTATCCCACGAGTGACGTCCCTGATAATGGGGCGCTGAGGCGGAATGTGTAAGATAAGACCGGATTGCTTATTAAAAAAATAAAACAGAGA
>JBILCO010000046.1:0-10474 GCA_044353075.1 Burkholderiaceae bacterium | reverse complement strand
CGGCCGCGCTGCTGCGGCTGACTGACGTGCCACTATGTGCCAATACGCGCCCATGTCATGAACAAGATCGTCGTCGTTGATTACGGTATGGGTAACCTTCGCTCGGTCGCTCAGGCCTTGATGCACGTGGCCCCTGAGGCAGATATCCGTATTTCGGGCGATCCTGAAATACTCCGTCATGCGGATCGCGTCGTGCTGCCCGGGCAAGGTGCGATGCCTGACTGCATGCGATCCCTGCGGGAATCCGGGCTGTTCGACGCGCTGATGGAGGCGGCCGGCAGTAAGCCCCTGTTCGGTGTGTGCGTGGGCGAGCAGATGCTGTTCGATGCGAGTGAAGAGGGCGATGCTCGCTGCCTTGGACTGATGCCCGGCAAGGTGGTACGTTTTCAGCTCGAGGATCAGCTGCAGCCCGACGGCTCGCGTTTCAAGGTGCCCCAGATGGGCTGGAACCGCGTTCAGATCCGGGGCAGCCATCCGATGTGGGCAGGCGTGGCTGACCACAGCTATTTCTATTTCGTCCACAGCTACTATGCGGTGCCCGAAAACCCCGTGCATGTGCTGGCCGAGAGTGTCTATGGCGCCCCATTTTGTTGCGCCGCAGGAAGAGATAATGTTTTCGCCACTCAGTTTCATCCTGAAAAAAGTGCATCGGCTGGTTTGCAGTTGTACAAAAATTTTGTACATTGGAACCCGTAATTTGCATTACCGGCGCTCATCCTCACTCAACCTTTACTTAACCTCTCCCAGCCAGTAGCCATGCTGCTCATACCTGCTATCGATCTCAAAGACGGTCACTGCGTACGCCTCAAGCAAGGCGACATGGACCAGGTCACCGTCTTTTCCGAAGACCCCGCCCAAATGGCCCGCCACTGGCTAGAGCAGGGTGCACGCCGCCTGCATCTGGTCGACCTGAATGGCGCATTTGCCGGCAAACCGAAAAACGAGCCGGCGATCAAATCCATCCTCGCGGCGGTGCGCGCTTATGCAGAGGAGCACGATATTGACGAAATCCCCGTGCAGCTGGGCGGCGGTATACGTGATCTCGACACCATCGAACGTTATCTTGATGGTGGTATTTCTTACATCATCATCGGTACGGCCGCGGTAAAAAACCCCGGCTTTCTGCATGATGCCTGCAGTGCATTTCCCGGTCAGATCATCGTCGGACTCGATGCGAAAGACGGTAAGGTCGCCACTGATGGCTGGAGCAAGCTTTCGGGTCACGAGGTCATCGATCTGGCCAAAAAGTTCGAAGACTATGGCTGCGAGGCGATCGTTTATACCGACATCGGCCGTGACGGCATGATGAAAGGCGTGAATATCGAAGCCACCGTGAAGCTGGCGCAGAGCATGACCATTCCCGTCATTGCCTCGGGTGGCGTGCACGACATCAAGGATGTCGAAGCACTGTGCGCGGTGCAGGATGAGGGCATCGAGGGTGTGATTTGCGGTCGCTCGATATACGAAGGCACACTTGACCTCGGACAGGCACAGCGACGTGCCGATGAACTTTCAGGCGAACTCGACGCAGACACGGAAGATACCGAAGACTGACATGACCCTCGCCAAGCGCATCATCCCCTGTCTGGACGTGACTGCCGGGCGGGTCGTCAAAGGGGTCAATTTCGTCGAGCTGCGCGATGCCGGTGATCCGGTTGAAATCGCGCGCCGCTATGATGAACAAGGCGCGGATGAAATCACCTTTCTCGACATCACGGCGTCTTCGGATGACCGCGATCTTATTTTGCACATCATCGAAGCTGTCGCCTCGCAGGTCTTTATTCCGCTGACCGTCGGCGGTGGCGTGCGCGTCGTTGACGACGTGCGTCGCTTGCTCAATGCCGGCGCCGACAAGGTCAGCATGAATACCTCGGCGGTCACCAACCCGCAACTGGTCGCCGATGCCGCCGACAAATACGGCTCCCAGTGCATCGTGGTGGCGATTGATGCCAAGCGCTCGGAGACAGGGCGTTGGGAAGTGTTCACCCACGGCGGCCGGCGCGCGACAGGGCTGGATGCCGTTGATTGGGCGCGCAAAATGCAGTCTCTCGGCGCGGGTGAAATTCTGCTCACCAGTATGGACAAGGATGGCACGCGTTCCGGTTTTGATTTGCCGCTCACGCGTGCTGTCTCTGATGCAGTGTCGATCCCGGTGATTGCATCGGGTGGTGTCGGGTCCTTGCAGGATCTGGCTGACGGCATTACCGAGGGTCACGCCGATGCCGTGCTGGCTGCGAGCATTTTTCACTATCAACAGCACAGCATTCAGGAAGCCAAGCAATTCATGGCGCGCCTGGGCATACCCATGAGGTTGTCATGATTGCGCGCGCCAAATGGCTGAACCGGATTCACTGGGACGAGCACGGGCTGGTGCCTGTCATTGCACAGGAAGCCGGTACCAACGAGGTGTTGATGTTTGCCTGGATGAATCGCGATGCGCTGGCGAAAACGGTTGAACTGGGGCAGGCGGTTTACTGGAGCCGTTCACGAAAGAAACTCTGGCACAAGGGTGAGGAGTCCGGCCATTTCCAGGAAGTGCAGGAGATACGGGTCGATTGCGATCAGGATGTCTTGCTGCTGAAAGTGAAGCAAGTCGGCAATCTGGCCTGCCACACGGGGCGACATTCCTGCTTCTTTAGTAAATTCGAGCACAATGGCGATGAGTCTGACTGGGTAGAAGTTGATCCGGTACTCAAAGATCCGAACGATATCTATAAAAAATAATATGAGCGACGTTCTTACGCGCCTGGCCCAGGTTATTGAATCACGCAAACCCGAAGCGGGCGGCAACCCCGAGACTTCCTATGTTTCTCGCCTGTTCGACAAAGGTGATGATGCCATTCTGAAAAAAATTGGCGAGGAAGCCACAGAGACCGTCATGGCCGCCAAGGATGTCCGCTCAGGTGCCGATGCTAGCAAGCTGGTCTATGAATGCGCCGACCTGTGGTTCCATTCGCTCATCATGCTTGCTCGTTTCGACTTGAATCCGCAGCAGGTGCTGGATGAACTGGCGCGTCGTGAAGGTTTGTCGGGCATCGAGGAAATGGCCAACCGCAAGCTGAAAGATCGCGAGCACGACGAGCGCAAATCTTGAGCCGCCGTCCCGAGCCATAATCCTCGGCCTTTTTCGCGCCCGGCCTTGATGTCGGGGTACGATACTGCCGCAAAGCACAAAGAAAGTGAGACACCGCATGGATAACTGCATTTTTTGCAAGATCGCTGCCGGCAAGATCCCATCAAAGACGGTCTATGAAGATGATGATGTGATTGCCTTTCACGACATCAATCCGGCGGCCCCCGTACATCTGCTCATCGTTCCGCGCGAGCATATTCCGACGCTGGCTGATGCCAATGAGAAGCACACTGCATTGTTGGGTAAAATGATGATGCTCGCGCCGAAACTGGCATCTGAACTGGGCGGTGGTTATCGGGACACGACTGACGGTCCGACAGGGGGTTTCAAAACACTCGTCAATACGGGCCCTGATGGCGGTCAAGAGGTGTACCATCTTCATCTGCACGTGATGGGCGGTACCCGACCATGGCGTAGCGAGCGTTGAGTGCCAGGGAAGCGTTTTGGCAGTGAAATAATTTATTCGATGAGAGCCTGCGGGTTCGGCTAGGAGATAACAATGGGTACGTTCAGTATTTGGCACTGGGTCATCGTGCTGGTGATTGTGATGCTGGTATTCGGCACCAAGAAGTTGGGTAACATCGGTGGCGATCTCGGCAAAGCCGTCAAAGGGTTCAAAGATGGCATTAAAGGCGCCGAGGATGACAAAGACGCTGCACCCTCTCAGGTGACAGACAAAGCCACCATTGATGTCGAAGCCCGCGAAAAATCCAAGAGCTGATACCGCTTTTCCTTCAGCAATGGCGACCTTGCGGGTCGCCTCGCTTTCTCCCTGACTTCCTGTCCCGATGATTGATCTGGGTCTTACCAAAATCGCGCTGATCGGTGCGGTCGCGCTGGTCGTGATCGGACCCGAGAAGCTGCCGGCAGTGGCACGCATGGCGGGCACCCTCTGGGGGCGTGCGCAGCGTTACATCAGCAGCGTTAAGGCCGAAGTCAATCGCGAAATGCAGATGGAGGAGCTCAACAAGATGCATTCGGGCTTCATGAATGCCACCTCCAAAATCAACCAGACCGTGAGCCAGAGTCTGGCTGATGTGCAGCAAAATTTTACTGAGGCGGGCGAGTCATTGACCGAGGCAATGGCCGAAGCCGATCAAGCCTACACGGGTCACAGCGAGGCCTTGCGCGTTCCGACCGATGAGGAACTTGCCGAAAAACGCCGTGATTTCAGAAAGAAAAAATTGTCGCAGACCTCATCTTTGCCGATCTGGTACAAGCGATCGACAGGTCGCAGGACGCGGGTGATGTCGGGCGCGGCCCGCGTCGCTCGCTATCGCCCGAACATCGGCAAAACGATCAAGTTTTTCAACTAACGCATGGCTGACAACAATTCTCCCGGTATGCAGGAGACCTTCATCTCCCACCTGATCGAGTTGCGCACCCGACTGGTTCGTGCGTCGGCGGTCGTGCTGGCGGTATTCATTGTGCTCTTCGCGATCTGGCCGGGTGCCGCCGCCGTTTATGATTTCCTCGCCCAGCCGATGATGAATGCGCTACCCGAGGGTTCGAAAATGATCGCCACCGGCGTCATCACGCCTTTCATGGTGCCGATGAAAGTGACGATGATGCTGGCCTTGATGATCTCGCTGCCCTGGGTGCTTTATCAGGCCTGGGCATTCGTGGCGCCAGGGCTTTATACCCATGAAAAACGTCTGGTCGCGCCGCTGATCATCTCTTCTTCAGCGCTGTTTATTCTTGGCGTGGCTTTCTGCTATTACTTTGTGTTTGGCACGGTCTTCAAATTCATCAACGAATTTGCGCCAAAATCGATTTCGGTGGCGCCGGATATCGGAAATTATCTCGACTTCGTATTGACCATGTGTCTTGCGTTCGGACTCACGTTTGAAGTGCCGGTTGTTGTGATTGTGCTGGTGCGCATGGGTTTGGTGACCGTAGAAAAACTCAAATCGATACGGCCTTATGTGATCGTAGGTGCCTTCGTGATCGCGGCAGTCGTTACCCCGCCGGATGTGATGAGTCAGCTGTTTCTGGCTATACCCTTATGTCTGCTTTACGAGCTGGGTTTGCTGCTGGCGCCTTTGTTTGCTAAATCGACGCAGGCGCCCGAAGAGGCTGTCTGATAGAGGCTCTGGCAAACAGCCGCTAGCGTTGTTGCACCGCTTTGCCGTACCAGTGTACTGTCTGCAGCGGCGCGCCTAGCCAGCGGCTGTTTGTCAGAGCCTCTTTGTTTTTAGGGCGTGGGTCCGGCAGCCCGCAGCCACTTCACCAGCGGTGCCGATGCCTTGAAATCGGCCATCAGTAAATCCGGCAGCTTTTGTGGTGCCAGTTTTTTGATATCTACCTCCCGCCAGGCCACAAAGCTTTTCAGTTTCAAAAATTCCGGATGCGGTGCGTCGGCGTCGAAGCCTTTGGGCAAACGTATCAGTTTGTCTTCCTGTTGCAGTCCGCCGAAAGCCGTATTCAGCCCCTTGTCCCGCAGCAGTTTCTGAAACCCTGACGCATCATCCACGACGTGCTGACGAACCATGCGCAGGCGATCTGCCGGAGGCCGGTACTCACCGCCAGCGGATAACAAAATACCTCGTGCATCAATATGGAAATAGTAGGCGGGGCCACCGCCCTGACTCGGCTTTTTGAGCCCGCTGGCAGTGATTGCGGCCGAAAAAGTCGTTTTGTAAGGCGGTTTGCCGCGTGCGAAACGCAGATCACGATTCACCCTGAACAGGGCTTTTTTCGGATTGCAATGAGCAATTGTCGGATCAAAACGCGTGATGCCGGCAATCAGCGTTTCAACCAGTGTCAGCAGTTCGCCGCGCAGAATATCATAGCGCGGTTTGTTCATCACGAACCAGGCGCGGTTATTGTTTTCTTCCAGCTCTGACAGAAACTGAACCAGGTCTCGCAAGTGCACGCGGCTTACTCGGCTTCCACGGGGCGGCGCGACTTCGAGCGCGGCCTGCGTCCCACGGTGATGTCGAGCTCGGCCTCCCGCGATTTGCGCAAGACGGTGACACGCACTTTGTCACCTGGCGTGAGTTGGGCGACGAGATTGAGCATGGATACGGTATCGGTAACGGGCTTGTCGGACACCGATAACAGGATATCGCCGGGTTTCACACCGGCTTTGTCTGCCGGACCGCCCCGGAGCACACCGGCGATGATGGTTCCTGAAGATTTTTGCAAACCAAAACTTTCGGCGAGTTCCGGTGTGATGTCCTGCGGCTCAACGCCGATCCAGCCACGGACGACTTGTCCGTTTTTGATGATGGCATCCATCACTGTTTTTACCGTCGTCACCGGTATCGCAAAGCCAATACCGAGGGATCCGCCGCTGCGGGTGTAGATCACATTATTGATGCCGAGCAGATGACCCTCGGTATCGACCAGCGCGCCGCCGGAATTGCCCGGATTGATGGCCGCGTCGGTCTGGATGAAATTTTCGAAGGTGTTGATGCCCAGATGGTTTCGTCCAAGCGCGGACACGATGCCCATGGTGACCGTCTGTCCGACACCGAATGGATTGCCGATGGCCAGAACCACATCGCCGACCTTTGCCTTATCGAGTCTGCCCAGCGTGATCGACGGCAGATTTTTCAGGTTGACTTTGATGACCGCGAGGTCTGTATCCGGATCCGAGCCGACCAGTTTGGCGGGAATTTTTCTGCCGTCGGCCAGCGCGACTTCCATTTCCTCGGCGCCTGCGATGACATGGTCGTTCGTTAAAATGTAGCCTTCCGGACTGACAATGACGCCAGAGCCGAGGCTGAACTGCTTTTCGTCCTGCGCACCCGGGCCATCCCCAAAGAAGCGCCGGAAGAAAGGGTCATTGTTGAACGGATGCCCCTGAGAGCGCGCTTCCTTCGTGGTGAAGATGTTCACCACGGCGGGCATTGCGCGGCGTGCAGCCTCACGGTAACTGCCCTGCGCTGACAATGCCTGCGGCCCCGTCGCTTCCTGCACGGGTACCGGTTTTGATTCCAGATGAACGCCGGTCCCACCGCGCGACAGCCACTCAGGCTTGAGTGTCGCTACAATGAACCAGAGCGCAAGTGTCACAGTGACGGTTTGCGCAAACAAGAGCCAGAGACGACGCATAACAGGTATGGAAATGAGCGTAACTAAAGTAAGCCGGACTGTGCTGGAACAGCATCTCGCCAGCACGTTGGATATTAACCGTTTTCGCGACTATTGCCCCAACGGCTTGCAGGTCGAGGGAGGCGATCAGATTCAATATGTGGTCACCGGGGTGACCGCCAGTCTTGCGCTGATCGAGGCGGCGCTGGAGAAGGGCGCCGATACGGTGCTCGTTCACCATGGGTATTTCTGGAAAGGTGAAGATCCGCGGGTGATCGGGCCCCGGCAAAAGCGTCTCAGACTACTGTTGGCCAACAACATCAATCTGTTTGCTTATCATTTGCCGCTTGATGCGCATCCAATACTGGGTAACAACGCACAGCTTGGCGAGCGGCTCGGTTTGCGCCCTGACGGTCGCTTCGGCGAGCAGGATCTCGGATGGCTGGGTAGTGCTTCGGCGGAGATCGCCACCGTCGGTGATCTGGCACAGGTCGTGGAGCAGGCGCTAGGACGCAAGCCGATGCTGATCGGAAGGTCGGATCAGCGGGTGGGGCGGGTTGGTTGGTGTACGGGGGCAGCCCAGAATGCACTGGCCGATGCGATTGCTGCGGGTGCCAGTGTTTACCTGAGCGGCGAGATTTCAGAACAAACCGTACACCTCGCGCAGGAATCGCAAGTTGCGTATCTCGCCTGCGGTCATCATGCGACCGAACGCTATGGCGTGCAGGCACTTGGTCGACATATAGAAAAACAGTTCGGCATTCGGCACGAATTCATCGAGGTACCGAATCCCGTCTGAATTCAATTGCATTCTGAGTACAAATGCGCCCTCCGGTGGGAACTAAACCCGCAGCTTGTCCACCGAACCTTTCGTTTGCTGTCAGGTCCGCCATTTCATGCTCCCCATTGCATCGTCCCCTCAGTGCCGGGTTATGGTTGTCGAAGATGACGTCGTCACACGTCGTCTGTTGTGCAATGCGATTCACCTGGAGCCAACGCTGACGCTCAGCGGTGCTTTCGGAACGGTTATTGATGCGTTGGAGGGGCTGGAGCGCGAACCTGTTGAGCTGCTGTTAACCGATCTCGGTTTGCCGGATGGCTCGGGTCTGTCGATCATCCATCATTGCCGTCGTATTTGGCCCGAGGCCGACATCATGGTGATCACCATGTCCAGCGATGAGTCGCAGGTGCTGGCTTGCATCGAGGCCGGCGCATCGGGTTACGTGCTCAAAGAAGCGGGGCATGTCGATATTGTTCGCGCGCTTCTGGATCTGAGGGCCGGTGGCTCACCTATCAGTCCGGTCGTCGCGCGCAAAGTCCTGGCGCGCATGCGCACTACGCGAAGGTCGGACGATGACGGCACCCTAAATGAAATGTCTGGTCTCACGCGTCGCGAGAGCGCGATACTCGAACTGATCTCACGTGGCGGCAGTTTCGCCAAGGTTGCTGCAGCACTGAGCCTGTCTGTCAGCACGGTGCAAACCCACGTAAAGCGTATTTACGGCAAGCTTTCCGTGCACTCCCGCTCTGAGGCGGTGTACGAAGCGCACCGGCGCGGCCTGCTGCGTTTCGAGTCTGCAGCCGACGTCAAGCCCGCACATTCCGAGCCGTCTGCATCTGCGCAGACCGGCGCTGTCGAGCGTTGAGGCAGCGTTGACCAACATCAGCGCACTGTTATCAAATTAAAAATCTAAACGATGTTCGCCGCATGTTTGCTGAGTTAACGGCGGCTTCGAGGGGTGCTTCCACAAAAGGCGGGTTAGCTCCGTTATAATCGAGGGTTTCTGGAATTTCCAACCTTTATTTGCATTTCTCTGATCGGGACTGAGTTATGAGTGACGAAAATCAGGTCGACCCGGGTCGACGTGGCCTGCTGGTTGCAACCGCTGCTGCAGGTGGCGTGGCCGGGCTCGCGGCCGCCGGCGCATTTGTTTCCACGTTTGAGCCTTCCGAGCGCGCTAAAGCCGCTGGTGCGCCTGTCGAAGTCGATATCGCTGATCTTAAACCTGGCGAGATGAAAACCGTCGAATGGCGCGGCAAGCCTGTGTGGGTCGTCAAGCGCACGCCGGATATGGTGGCCGCGCTGAAAACGACAGACGCCCAACTCGCTGACCCGAAATCGGAGCGCAACCCTAACGAACTGACGCCAGAGTATGCGCGCAACGAAACCCGCTCGATCAAGCCCGAAATTCTGGTCGCTGTGGGCATCTGTTCTCATCTGGGTTGCTCGCCAACCACGAAGTTCCAGACGGGTGCGCAGCCCTCGCTGCCGGATGACTGGGCGGGCGGTTTCCTTTGCCCATGCCATGGATCGACGTTCGATCTGGCCGGTCGTGTTTTCAAAAACAAACCTGCACCGGATAATCTCGAAGTGCCAAGACACATGTATCTGAGTGACACACGAATCGCAATCGGCAGAGACGAGAAAGGCGAGGCTTGATCATGGCTTTTGTTGAGAAAAAAGTGCCGGCCGATGCGCCGATCGCACAAAAGGCGCTGGGCTGGGTCGACTCCCGTTTTCCGCTAACGAAGTTGTGGGAAGACCAGTGGGGCAAGTACTACGCGCCCAAGAACTTCAACTTTTTCTATCTGTTTGGTTCGCTCGCCGCTCTAGTACTGGTGATTCAGATCGTCACCGGTATTTTCCTGGTGATGAACTACAAACCGGATGCGCAACTCGCCTTTGCTTCGGTTGAATACATCATGCGCGAAGTGCCATGGGGCTGGCTCGTACGTTACATGCACTCGACCGGTGCCTCGGCATTCTTCATCGTGGTCTATCTGCACATGACCCGTGCGCTGCTTTATGGTTCTTATCGCAAGCCCCGTGAACTGATCTGGCTGTTTGGTGTTGCCATTTTCCTGTGCCTGATGGCTGAAGCGTTTTTCGGTTACCTGCTGCCATGGGGGCAGATGTCCTACTGGGGTGCGCAGGTGATTGTTAACCTGTTTGGTGCGATTCCTTTCATCGGCCCTGATCTGTCGCTGTGGATTCGCGGCGATTATGTGGTGTCTGACGCCACCCTGAACCGCTTCTTCGCGTTCCATGTGATTGCCATCCCGCTGGTGCTGCTCGGACTGGTGGTAGCCCACCTGATCGCCCTGCATGAAGTGGGCTCGAATAATCCTGATGGTATCGAAGTCAAGGAAAATCTGGGTCCGGATGGGCATGGTGTCGACACCATTCCTTCACATCCGTACTACACCACCAAAGATATATTCGGTGTGTCGGTTTTCCTCTTGATCTTCAGTACGGTAGTCTTCTTCGCGCCAGAGTTTGGTGGCTACTTCCTCGAATACAAC
>JBILCO010000302.1:0-2902 GCA_044353075.1 Burkholderiaceae bacterium | reverse complement strand
ACCTTGTTGATCGAGAATAGTGCGCGAATCGATTTTTGAAGACACCTGGAATGCAATACGCGTCGGCACGTTAGCTTTGATCAGGCCGGTGATGACATCAACCGAGGGGCGCTGCGTTGCCAGAATCAAATGGATACCGGCGGCGCGTGCCTTTTGCGCGATACGTGCGATGAGCTCTTCTACCTTCTTACCGACGACCATCATCAGATCAGCCAACTCATCGATGATGATGACGATGGTGGGCAGTTTCTCGAGCGGCTCGGGTGCGTCTGGTGTCAGGCTGAACGGGTTGGGAATTTTTTCTGACTTCTTGCTGGCATCAGCGATTTTTTGATTGAAGCCAGCGAGATTACGCACACCGAGCTTGGACATCAGCTTGTAGCGACGCTCCATTTCATTCACGGCCCAGTTGAGCGCATGGCCGGCCTGACGCATGTCGGTGACGACGGGTGCGAGCAGATGCGGTATGCCTTCATAGATCGAGAGTTCGAGCATTTTCGGATCAATCAGAATCAGACGTACCTGATTCGGATCAGCCTTGTAGAGCAGCGACAGGATGGTCGCGTTGATGCCCACCGATTTACCGGAACCGGTGGTACCGGCGATCAGCAGGTGAGGCATCTTGGCCAGATCGGCAACGACGGGATTACCGGCAATATCCTTGCCCAGACCAATGGTCAGCAGCGAGGCATTGTCGTTGTAGACCCTGGAGCCAACGATTTCGGACAAGCGCACAATCTGGCGCTTGGGATTGGGCAATTCCAGACCCATGTAATTTTTGCCGGGAATCGTCTCGACCACGCGGATCGACGTGAGCGACAGTGCACGGGCAAGATCCCGCGCGAGATTCACAATCTGGCTGCCCTTGACGCCGGTGGCTGGCTCGATCTCGTAACGAGTGACTACCGGTCCGGGATAGGCCGCGACGACTTTGACTTCGACTCCAAAGTCCGAGAGTTTTTTCTCGATCAGGCGGCTGATGAATTCCAGTGTTTCAACAGTCACGGTTTCCTGCTCAGCCGGCGCTTCATCCAGCAGCGAGAGCGGTGGCAGATTCGTGTCAGGCATATCGAGGAACAGGGAAACCTGCTTTTCCTTTTCCACGCGCTCCGACTTGGGCACCGACACGACTTGCGGCACGATCTGTATCGGCGGATGCGAATCGACGATGCGCGCGCGTTCCTGAACGACGATCTCCTCACGCTTGACCGCGGCTTCCTGTCCTGCCTTGCGATCCTCGGCAGCGGAATAGCGCGCAGCGATCCATTGTGCAAAAGTTTCGAGGCCACCGCCCAGCTTCTCGGCCACCGCCATCCAGGACACATGGAAGCACAGACTGAAGCCCAGACCAAACATCATTAGCAGCAGCAACGTGCCGCCGTCGAATCCGAAAGTGCGCTGAACACTGCTGCCCATAATCTCGCCCAGCACACCACCGTGCTTGCCCGGCAGGGTGAATTTCCAGGAGTACATCCGGATATGTTCCAGTGCCGAGCTGCCCAATATCAGCAGCACAAAACCGGCGCTGCGTATGGCGGCTTCGTAGCGGTGCGGTTTTTCAGGCTCTTTTTTCAACAGGAATCGCTGTGCCAGATGCCGGTAGCTGACCCAGACCGCAGCCAACAAGGCAACGCTCCACCACCAGGCGGAGAATCCGAAAACGAACAGCATCAGATCCGCGAGCATCGCGCCGGCAGAACCACCCCAGTTATCTGGACGAGGATTGACGGTACTCCGGTGGCAACCGCCATCGGCCGGGGCCACCGACCAGCCCGGGTCGCAGGGCGAATAAGTAAACAGGGCCAGCGTCAGATACGCGCAGAGCACCGCAAAGACCAGCCAGCGTGCTTCCGAGAGTAGCCGGATCAGGCGATTGGGCAAGGGATCAGGCGGTGGGGCCGGGGGTGTGCGAGTGTAGGTTGTGGTGGTTCGGGTCATGGCAGAGCAGGATTCCGGCGGTGCGGGTGAGTGTGCGGCAGTTCATCTATAATTTATGCCTGATTTCGGCGGCACTATCGCATGAATCAGGGCAGGATGATACTCCCTCCCGGAACCCTTTTCTCCCAAAGCCCGAAGCCCTCGCCTTGCGCGTAATTATTGTTCATTTCAAAAGATTCCTATGACCAGCGCCAAACATGCACGTGTCCTCATCATTGGTTCCGGTCCCGCCGGCTACAGCGCGGCAGTGTATGCCGCGCGCGCGAACCTCAATCCGGTGCTGATCACCGGTGTCGAACAGGGCGGACAGCTAATGACGACCACCGATGTCGAGAACTGGCCCGGCGATCCCATGGGCGTGCAGGGCCCGGAACTGATGCAGCGACTGCTGCAACATGCGGAACGCTTTAAGACCGAAATCATTTTTGACCATATCCACACGACGCACCTGAAAGAAAAGCCGATCCGGCTTGAAGGCGACTCGGGTAGCTATACCTGCGACGCGCTGATTATCGCGACCGGCGCCTCGGCACAGTATCTGGGCCTGCCCTCGGAAGAAAAATTCATGGGCAAGGGCGTGTCGGCCTGCGCGACCTGCGACGGCTTCTTCTACAAGAACCAGGAGGTCGCCGTGATCGGTGGCGGCAACACGGCGGTGGAGGAAGCGCTGTATCTGTCGAATATTGCGAGCAAGGTGACGGTGATTCATCGTCGCGACAAATTCCGCGCAGAACCGATTCTGATTGATCGCCTGATGGCCAAGGTTGCCGAAGGCAAGGTCGACATCCAATGGAATCATACGCTGGAGGCTGTCACCGGTGACGACAGCGGCGTGACGGGCATCGTGATCAAATCCATCGCCGACGGCAGCACACGCCCCCTGACCCTGCATGGCCTGTTCATCGCAATCGGACACAAACCCAATACGAGCATCTTTGATGGGCAGCTGGAGATGCGTAACGGT
>JBILCO010000301.1:0-2916 GCA_044353075.1 Burkholderiaceae bacterium | reverse complement strand
CTTTTTTATCAATCAATGCAACCGGGCCAACACGATCGATACGATTACTCCAATGGCGATCACAACACCATAGGGAATGACACCCCGCGAACTCACATAAGTTTTTGGTATTGGGTCGCGTTGCGGGAAATTCAGTAAATACCAGGGCATTGATCTGATGCGGGCGTATACCAATGCACCGGTAGTGGTACGGTTGAGCAGCAAGATGACCGACCACAGCCCTCCGATAAAAAAACTTGCTAGCGCAATATCAATGACAGCCGCAGGACCTGCGAATAGTCCCAGTGTCGCCATCAACTTCACATCGCCGGCTGCCATACCGCCCATCCAATAGAAAGGCCAGATCAGCGCAAATCCCAGAAAACCACCTGCAAGTGAATACGCGAGCCCGTGGCTACCGGGCGCAAACGCTGCCAGCATGAGGGCCGCGGCACAGCTGGCCGCCAGCAGACGATTGGGTATGCGCCATTGAAACCAGTCATGCCATGCGGCCAGGATTGCGACGATCAGCAGACCGGCAACGGCATGAGAGGCAAGCGAGACATCGGTAAAGAAAGGCATCATGTAGCGCTCTCTGTAGATTCGATTCATACCCCGTTGCATCACAGGCAGAGGGCAAGCGACACACCTTGGGGAAAGGCAGGTAGTGACCTGCCTGTTCCACGCAGCGTGATGTCAGCCAAGCTTTTTAAGCACCCGGTACGGTCAGTCTGTCCTTCACGTAGTTGAATACGCTGTTGAGGTTGGTGCCGATGCTGCCCACCGCCACGGCAATCACGGCAGCAATCAGCGCTGCGAGCAGACCGTATTCCAGCGCCGCCGCGCCGCCTTCATCTGCAAAGAAGGCTTTGGTTTTATCAATGAGGAATTGCATAAGTTTTCTCCAAATGTAAAAAATTGAACCGTTGAGTTGAGCTGGGAATCCGATCCCCATCAACTGCGGGGTAGATCGGCGCCCAGCCCTCTGACAAATGTTGCAAATTTGTCATTGATTGCAGTGTACGTAGCATCGGAGACTCAGCGATATAGTGCAAATGTACTAATTAATGTATCTTTTTACTAACAAATAAGCTCCTCAGCGACTGAATAGCGCTGGTACACCCAAGCCTCAAATCACTCAAAATTTGATTTATTGCAATCTTTTAGGACCTCCCCGAGAAAACTACGAGCGACAATCTGATCTTGTTCAACCGGGACTGAGCTATGAAATCGACCGAATTACGCCGTCCGCAAGCATCTCCAACCAAACCGCAGATACGTGAAGTGCGGCGTCGTGGCACCACGCCCGCGCCAGCCAACGCCCCCGAAGACAAGCCCTACACGGATCCGGTCTGCGGCATGAAAGCCGCTGCTAATCCGGACAAGTCGGCCGTTCATGCGGGCCAGACCTTCTACTTCTGCAGTACCGGTTGCGTGAGCAAATTCACCGCTGATCCGATGCGCTATCTCTCGCCGGAACGAAAAAACGAGCCAACCGGTCCGGCCGATGCGATCTACACCTGCCCGATGGATCCGGAAATCACGCAGGTCGGCCCCGGCAGCTGTCCTATCTGCGGCATGGCGCTCGAGCCCATGCACGCCACCATCGAGGAGGACACCACTGAACTCGATGACATGACACGTCGCTTCTGGTTCAGTCTGGTGCTGTCGCTGCCACTGCTGTTGCTGAGCATGGGTGAATGGATTGGTTTTGACAGTGCCACGCTGCTCGGTCACAGCGCCAACGCCTGGTTGCAGGGTGTACTGGCAACACCGGTGGTGTTGTGGTTTGGCTGGCCTTTTCTCGAGCGCGGTGCGCAGTCATTCAAAAGCGGTCATCTGAATATGTTCAGCCTGATCGCCATGGGGGTGATGGCCGCCTGGTTGTTCAGTGCCATCGGTTTGCTCTTCCCTCAGGTACTGCCGGAGGCATTCCGAATGAACGGCATGGCGCCGCTGTATTTCGAAGCAGCCGCCGTTATTGTCACGCTCGTGTTGCTGGGACAGGTGCTGGAGTTGCGCGCCAGATCACGTACCAACGCCGCGATCAAGGCCCTGCTGGCGCTCACACCAACAACCGCCCTGAAAATTTCTACCGATGGCAGCGAACGGGAGGTGACGCTGGATCAAGTACAGATCGGTGATCTGCTACGCGTGCGGCCCGGCAGCAACATACCCGTCGATGGCATCGTGACCGAGGGTGAATCCACGGTGGATGAATCGATGCTGACTGGCGAGCCCATACCTATCCAGAAATTGGCTGGCAGTAAAGCGGTCGCCGGCTCCGTGAATCAGCGCGGTGCTTTCGTGATGCGTGCTGAAAAAATCGGTGCTGACACGCTGCTGTCGCAAATCGTGCAACTGGTGAATCAGGCAGGGCGGTCGCGCGCACCGATACAAAAGCTCGCAGATCGTGTGTCCGCCTGGTTTGTGCCGACCGTCATCGCGGTCGCTGTCCTGTCATTCATCGCGTGGGCATTGATTGGTCCTGCACCAGGTCTGGCAAACGGACTGGTGGCTGCGGTATCCGTGCTGATCATTGCCTGCCCCTGCGCACTGGGACTGGCCACACCGATTTCGATCATGGTCGGTGTCGGCCGTGGTGCGCGCGAAGGCGTGCTGATTAAAGATGCCGAAGCGTTGGAGTTGATGGAAAAAGTCGATACCCTCGTGGTGGACAAAACCGGCACGCTAACCGAAGGCGCGCCGAAAGTGCAGCAGATCGTGGCCAGCGAAGGCTTTGCGCGCGCTGATGTACTGGTGCTAGCAGCGGCTCTCGAAAAAATGAGTGAACATCCGCTCGCGAACGCCATCCTCTAGCACCTGAAAGCACAGGGCCTGCCGATGCTGCCTGTCACCGGATTCAGCTCGGTCACGGGCAAAGGTGTACGCGGCAACATCGATGGCAATACCGTCTTGCTCGGCAATGCGCTGCTA
>JBILCO010000045.1:0-10579 GCA_044353075.1 Burkholderiaceae bacterium | reverse complement strand
GAATCCGGACTCGACCTGCATCAAGCCCATGACCATCGCCGGATCCAGTCCGGCGCGGCGCGATTCGTACCAAACGGTTTGCAAAAATTCCGCGCGCAATAAGGCATCGGGCATGCGGCTATGCAAACGCCGCGACATCGCCTCAGACCAGCGCTGCCAATCGGCTTTGTCGATGTCATTAACAAAGGAAAGTTGCGGCGGCCTCGAATCAGCAATAGCACGAGCAAGTGCCACCCGCACAGCATCTGCCAGCGCCTCTTCGCGCTGATTGCCCGCATCGGCGCGCTGCAGTGCACTGACCGCCAGCAGCAGCGCGAACCATAACCCGCGAAAGTGCGATGGCATGGCTGCTGCGGTCATGGTTTACGCCAGCTGCCCGCGCAGGAAAGCGGACATGCCGTCCCGCGCGACCGGTGTCGCGGCCTCGTCACGACGGCCCTGATATTCGAGCATGCCTTCTTTCAGTCCGCGCTCTCCGATCACGACGCGGTGCGGCACGCCAATCAGTTCCCAGTCGGCGAACATCGCGCCGGGACGTTCGCCGCGGTCATCGAGAATCACGTCGATACCAGCCGCGACCAGTTCGGCATACAGGCCCTCGGTTGCCTCACGCACAGCGTCACTTCGGTCGTAACCCATCGGGCAAAGCACGACCTCGAAGGGCGCAATCGATGTCGGCCAGATGATGCCTTTGGCATCAAAATTCTGTTCGATCGCTGCGCCCAGAATCCGGGTGATACCAATGCCGTAGCAGCCCATTTGCATGAGTTGCGGCTTGCCGTTTTCGTCGAGATAAGTCGCCTTCATGTCTTCGGAATAGCGGGTGCCGAGCTGGAACACGTGGCCAACCTCGATACCCCGCTGCACCTCGAGCACACCCTTGCCATCGGGCGAGGGATCACCGGCCACCACATTGCGCAGATCGGCAACGATGGGCTCGGGCAAATCGCGGCCCCAGTTCACGCCGGTGTAATGAAAACCTTCGTCATTCGCACCGCAGACGAAATCACTCATGACTGCCACCGTCCGGTCGGCAGCAATCTTTACTGCAGCACCAACGTTGATGGGGCCGATGTAACCGGGCGGCGTGCCGAAATGCTCAAGAATCTCGCTCTCGCTGGCAAAGCGGAAAGCACCCATGCCGGGCAGCTTGCCGGCTTTGACTTCGTTGAGTTCGTGATCGCCGCGTATGAGCAGCAACCAGATTTCGCGCGGTCCTTCCTCTTTTTCAACCGACAGCACCACGGATTTAACGGTGTGTGTCAGCGGCACGCCCAGCAGCTGAGCGACATCCTCGCAACGCGTTTTACCGGGCGTAGCAGTTTTCGCCAATGTCTTCGCGGGCGCGGGACGCGTTGCCGACGGTGCTACCGCCTCGGCCGCTTCCATGTTGGCCGCATAGTCCGAGGTCGGGCAGTACACCAGCGCATCTTCTCCGGTATCGGCAATCACATGAAATTCCTGGGAACCCGAGCCGCCGATCGCGCCATTGTCCGCCGCCACCGCACGGAAGCGCAGTCCGAAGCGGGTGAAGATACGTGTGTAGGCCTCGACCATCACCTGATAGGAGTGCCGCAAGCCATCGGCATCGCGGTCAAACGAGTAAGCGTCCTTCATCGTGAATTCACGCCCCCGCATCAGACCAAAACGTGGTCGGCGCTCGTCGCGGAACTTGGTCTGGATATGATAAAAATTGACCGGTAGCTGGCGGTAGGACTTGATTTCACTGCGCGCGATGTCCGTGACGACTTCCTCGGATGTCGGCTGCATTGCAAAGTCCCGGCCATGCCGGTCTTTGAGTCGGAGGAGTTCCGGACCCATCTTGTCCCAACGACCGGTCTCCTGCCAGAGTTCGGCCGGCTGCACCAATGGCATTAGCAGTTCCACCGCCCCGGCCCGGTCCATTTCCTCACGAACGATGTGCTCCACCTTGCGAATCACCCGCAGCCCCATGGGCATGTAGTTGTAAATACCAGAACCCAACCGTCGGATCATGCCGGCACGCAGCATGAGCTTGTGGCTCACGATTTCGGCATCGGAAGGGGCTTCTTTGAGTGTTGAAATAAAAAAACGGGAGGCGCGCATGGAGTGTGAAATCTTTTGAAAAAGAGGGGGTTATAATCGTTCCAATTTTAAAGTATTCGCTGGCCACCGCGCCGGCGGATTGCACGACCCGCTTCTGGACAGCCCATCTTTCGTGCGCTGCGCCGTGTCCGGGGTGCGTCCGCGCCGGTGTCCGCAGAAAAAACGAGGTGCATCATGCTGGACCGTGAAGGCTTTCGCCCGAACGTCGGCATTATCCTGCTGAACCACCAGAATGAAGTCTGGTGGGGCAAGCGGGTGCGTGAACATTCCTGGCAGTTTCCCCAAGGCGGCATCAAACACGGCGAGACGCCCGAACAGGCCATGTACCGCGAGCTTGAAGAAGAAGTCGGCCTGCGCGCGGAACACGTCAGGATCATTGGTCGCACGCGCGACTGGTTGCGCTATGAAGTCCCCGATCATTTCATCAAACGCGAAGTTCGCGGGCACTATCGCGGCCAGAAACAAATCTGGTTCTTGCTGCGCATGATTGGCCGGGATTGCGATGTGAATCTTAGAGTCTCCGAACATCCCGAATTTGACGCATGGCGCTGGCATGACTACTGGGTACCGATGGACATGGTGATCGAATTCAAGCGCGATGTGTACACACGGGCATTGCAGGAACTGTCTCGCTTTATTACCCGCCCCGCGCCGGCTGCCCGACGACAACCTCGCGACCGCACAACGCACAAACCGCTCACAATGACCGACGAAGCTTCGTCAATGACTGAATCGGGTTCCGAATGATACGCACCCGCATTGACCGCCCTCGCTCAAGCAACCGTCTTTTGAGCTGCCCTCGTTTGAGCCGCCTTGTTGGGCTGACCCTCGTATTGCAACTTCCCTTAGCGGTCTGCGCGCAGGAAGACAAGTCACAGGCCGATCAGCCCGAAGATACTGCGCCGCTGATCTTGCCGGCAGCACCGGCCAAAGAAAATCAGCTGCCTTTCTATGTCAGCCCAACCACGACGATGAATTCTGCAGTAGACGCCTCCTCCGTCAGCGTTACGCCTGAGGGTGTGGTGCGATTCACGCTGGTAGTCACCAGCCCGGAGGGTGCGCGCAATGTGAGTCATGAAGGCATACGCTGCAAAACTGGCGAGAAAAAACTCTACGCCACTGGCAGCACGGACGGAAACTGGTCACCGTCGCGCAATGATGCCTGGACTCGAATTCGGGATGTGGGAGCGAACCGGCAACATGCGGCGCTCTTCAATGATTATTTTTGCGATTCCGGCTCAGTGGCCGGCAGTGCGGCGGCCATCGTAAAGCGACTACGGCAGAAAAAGCCGCTGCGCTGACATCATCCTAAGTACGCAACTGGAATTGCTTGTGAATCAGGCTTGGAAGTCATGCAGTAATCTATTGCTCATCAGTAAAGCAACGACAGGGGATCCCGGCCTACGCCGGGATCCCCTGTCGCTCATTGTTTGCCAGATGATTTTGACGATGAAAAATACGACGCTACTTAGAGCAGCACCAGATTATCCCGGTGAATAAGCTCTACCTCTTCCACATACCCCAGAATCGACGCGATCTCGGATGATGGTTTGCGCATGATGCGACGAACCTCCGTACTGGCGTAATTCGACATGCCGCGTGCCACCGGCATCCCTGCTGGATCGATACAGGTAATCACATCACCTCGCCCGAACTCACCACCCACCGCAGTCACACCAATCGGCAGCAATGATTTACCTTCGCTCAGCAGTTTTTGGACGGCGCCCGCATCCAGCGTGACCTGCCCGGCTGTTTTGAGGTGATCCGCCATCCATTGCTTGCGCGCGGTGAGTCGTGCCGTTTGCGCGGTGAGCTGCGTACCGATTGCTTCACCCTCTGCCAGACGCACCAGCACCCGTTCTTCCCTGCCCCAGGCAATCACGGTGTGCGCGCCCGAACTGGCCGCACGCCGTGCGGCGAGTATCTTCGTTAGCATGCCGCCGCTGCCGATGCCCGAACCAGCACCGCCGGCCATAGCTTCCAGTGCCGGATCACCCGCTTTGGCTTCGTGAACCAAGGTGGCTTCAGGATTTTTGCGCGGATCGCTGGTGTACAAACCGCGCTGATCCGTCAGGATGATGAGCGCGTCGGCTTCGATCAGGTTGGCAACCAGCGCACCCAACGTGTCATTGTCACCAAACTTGATTTCATCAGTGACAACGGTGTCGTTTTCATTGATGACCGGGACGACGCCCAATTCCAGTAAGGTAAATAGCGTGGAGCGCGCATTCAAGTAGCGTTCGCGGTCCGCCAGATCAGCATGCGTGAGCAAAACCTGCGCCGTACGCAAGTCATGCGCGCGAAAACTGGTTTCATAAATTTGCGCGAGGCCCATTTGCCCGACGGCGGCGCAGGCCTGCAGTTCATGAATGGCGACCGGACGACGCTCGAAACCGAGGCGCAGCATCCCTTCGGCCACTGCGCCCGAACTGACCAGCACGATCTGCTTGCCCATGGCACGCAACTGCGCAATCTGGTCGGCCCATTTGGCAATCGCTGCATGATCCAGCCCGCGGCCCTCATTGGTGACGAGCGAAGAGCCTACCTTGACGATGACGCGCTGCGCCTGCCGGATAATGGACTGCATGATCAGTCGGCAAGTTTGAACCGGGGATCATCGGCATCAATCGAATCAATGCCAATCGCCTCTTCCGCAAGACCGGATTGCTCGCGCTGCTCCAGCTGACGCAACGCGGCCAGATGCTCGTAAATTTCCTTGACGAGGTCGTCACAACCCTCGTGCGTGAGTGCAGAGATCCGGAACATCGGACCTTTCCAGCCAAAACGCTTGATGAAATCCTTCACCTTCGCATCACGCTCATCCTCAGGCACCATGTCGAGCTTGTTGAGCACCAGCCAGCGCGGCTTCTCGAACAGGCTTTCGTCATATTTTTTCAGCTCTTTGACAATGGCCTTGGCTTCCTTGACCGGATCAATGTTGGTATCGAAAGGTGCGAGGTCAATGATATGCAGGAGCAATCGTGTGCGCTGCAAGTGGCGAAGAAATTGCACACCCAGACCAGCACCATCGGCTGCACCTTCGATCAGGCCGGGGATATCGGCAATTACAAAACTTTTTTCATGGCTGACGCGAACCATGCCCAGATTGGGGTGCAAGGTTGTGAAAGGATAGTCGGCAATCTTGGGCCGCGCGTTGGACACCGCGGCGATGAAGGTCGACTTGCCGGCATTCGGCATACCGAGCAGCCCGACATCTGCGAGGACTTTCAACTCGAGACGCAAATCCCGGCGCTCGCCTTCTTTGCCATCGGTTTTCTGGCGCGGCGCGCGATTGGTAGATGTCTTGAAATGGATATTGCCCCAGCCGCCCTCACCGCCCTTGGCAAGCAAGGCAACCTGCCCGTTTTCGGTCAGATCGGCAATGATGGCGCCATCATTCTGATCCGTGATCAGCGTCCCAACCGGCATGCGCAAATAAATGTCATCCGCGCCTTTGCCGTAGCAATCCGAGCCACGGCCATTTTCACCGCGCTTGGCGCGATGCAGCTTCGCGAAACGGTAATCCACCAGCGTGTTGATATTGCGGTCGGCCACCGCGAAGATACTGCCGCCCTTGCCGCCGTCGCCGCCATCCGGACCGCCGAACGGGCGAAACTTTTCGCGGCAAAACGACGCAACGCCGTTGCCGCCATCACCGGCGACGACTTCGATTTTTGCTTCGTCAATGAACTTCATGAGTTTCTGCCGCTATAAAGTAAAAAGGCCCTACCTGCGGCAGAGCCTTTTCGCAGGAGGGTCGCGTCGGTCAGGCCGGAACGACCATCACCAGGTGACGCTTCTGTGCACCTTTGACTGCAAACTGGACTTTACCGTCCACGAGTGCAAACAGGGTGTGATCTTTGCCCATGCCGACGTTCTCGCCTGCATGCAGTTTGGTGCCGCGCTGACGAACGATGATGCCGCCTGCATTGATTGCCTGGCCGCCGTAAACCTTCACGCCCAGTCGTTTCGATTCTGAATCGCGGCCGTTACGCGTGGTACCGCCGCCTTTTTTGTGTGCCATTTGGTGCTCCTGATAACGGGTTGAGTCAGATCAGCGGCTTAGCCGTTGATCGAGACAATCTGCAGTTCGGTGTAGTTTTGACGATGACCCTGACGCTTCTGATAATGCTTGCGTCGACGCATCTTGAAAATCTTCACCTTGTCGTGGCGACCTTGGGCCACTACCGTCGCAAGCACCTTGGCACCCTGAACCAGTGGCGAACCAAACTTGATGGTTTCACCGGCGCCCACTGCGAGCACCTGATCCAGCGTGATTTCGGAGCCTATGTCTGCCGGTATCTGTTCTACTTTAAGTTTTTCACCAGCAGCAACCTTGTATTGTTTGCCACCGGTTTTTATGACCGCGTACATGGGAACCTCATTGATTGATCTATCGGGATAACGCTGCGGCGCCTGTGCAGACGCCCTTATTCTTGCCCGGCCTGACGCAAAGTCGTTGCCAATTCGGGAAAACCCCAAATTATACATGGACTTAGCGCCTCGGTCAAAACCGCATTTCAGCCATTTCCCCGGGCCACCGCCGCCTCAGGCCGGCCGCCGTCGCGTCGATGGGTGCACGAACGGCATCGTATAATTCCCTACTTTGATCGAACCTCCACCCATTATCGTGCCCGCCCTCCAAACTGCGCCCCAGCCGGCGTCCCGGAATCAGCCTTTAAGCGTTATTGCGGCGGATATGCAGGCAGTCGATGCTGCCATTCGCGCCCAATTGCATTCCGATGTCCCTCTGGTCAGCCAGATTGCCGACTACATCATCAGCGCGGGCGGCAAACGGATACGACCAGCACTGGTGCTGCTAATGGCCAATGCCTGGGGTTACCGGGGTGATGCGCATTACAAGCTGGCCGCCGTCATCGAATTCATCCACACCGCCACCCTGCTGCACGACGATGTGGTCGACGAATCCGACCTCAGACGCGGCAGAAAAACCGCGAACGCCTTGTTCGGCAACGCAGCATCGGTGCTGGTCGGTGACTTCGTCTATTCGCGCGCTTTCCAGATGATGGTCTCGGTGCAGAACATGCGCGTGATGCAGATTCTGGCCGATGCCACCAATGTCATTGCCGAAGGTGAAGTGCTGCAGCTGATGAATATGCACGACCCGGACGTCACTGAAGAACGCTATCTGCAAGTCATTCGCTCGAAGACGGCCAAGCTGTTTGAAGCGGCCACTGAACTGGGCGGGCTGCTGGCAGGCGCTTCCGAAGCGCAGATTTCGGCAGCTGCGGAATATGGCCGCTCACTCGGGACTGCCTTTCAGCTGATTGATGATGTGCTGGATTACTCCGGCAATCAGAGCGACATTGGCAAAAACGTGGGGGACGACCTGCGCGAAGGCAAGCCGACGCTGCCGCTGATCTACCTGATGCAGCACGGCAGTGAACAGCAACGCGAACTGGTGCGACAGTGCATCTCCCTCGGCGACGAGGCACACTTTGACGAAATTCTTTCTGCCATCACCAGTTCCGGCGCACTGGAATACACTCGGCAACAGGCAGAGATCGCGGCAGCGCGCGCGCAATCCTCATTAAGTGAATTGCCCGAGAGTCACTATAAAGAGGCGCTATTCGACCTGGCCAGCTTTGCGGTAGAACGCAATCACTGAAAATCAAAACGTCACCCCATAGGGGGATCGAGCGTCTTTCATTGTGCGCAAAAAAGCACAAACACCCAACGACGCGTAATCAGGCAGCTTTGCTGATGATTTTTGCTTTCAGTTCCTGATACTCCGAATCGCTGATCGCGCCGGTATCAAACAGTTTTTTTGCTTTTTCAAGGCTGGCAAACAGATCACCCTCATCTGCCTTGGGCGCCCCCTGGCCACCCACATTCACCACAGAACCACCACTCATCGCGCGCTTTTCTTCCAGATCACGAATGCGGTTTTTCTCTTCCCATTCCTGCTCCTGCGCCTGCGCATGCGAGTAGATCGTGGATGCAACGGCACTCGGCAAACCATCGATGACGATGTTGGCCGTACCGGACCGAACAACGAGCTCAAGCTTTGCACCAAAAATATTCGGGATGATGTTCTCTGACATGCGTGCATCACGCAGGTCTTTCCACTGATAGTCTTTCATATCGAAGCCACCCAATTGCGAGCGGCGAATTTCGATCAGCCGGCTGCTGGTAATCGCCACCAGCATGCGACGGGTAAACAAGCCGAACAAGCGCTGCTGCAATCCCGAGGCAATGACGGTTTCTTCCTTCATCAGTATGCTTTGCAGCTTGTCCTGCGCTTTTTGCACACGCGCGTCGCCACCGACAAAAACCAGCCAGTAATACAGCGGGAACAAGATCAGACCATAACCCGCCGTGCCGATGGCAATGACACACCAGACGAATATGAACTGAATTATTTTTATTACGCCGCCCATCTGACTTCTCCTTTTTTATGAATCCTGACTGCGGCAATGACTGCCGGGCAGCTGAACTTTTACGAACCGCACTGTACCTGATTTGTTGCCTGAAGGCATTGCTCAAAGATTCGAGATTCATAACCAATAATGTCCGGCACGCACAATCAGGTTTGGGAACGCCGATGTTGATTGGCTCGCATTACTTAAAAGGCAAGCTGCGGTTCTTCAGGGGGATGAGCGTGTCTGGTCGTCCCGCAAAGCCTTGAACGGTGCACGCTTGAAACGCGGCCACCTCGACAGTAAGCTATGCGCCGCATTATTTGCATGCGGTGAATCGGGGTGTAGCTTAGCCTGGTAGAGCGCTATGTTCGGGACGTAGAGGCCGGAGGCTCGAATCCTCTCACCCCGACCATCCATTAGCCGGGGAGCCCATACCGCAGCACGAAAATGCCCCACCAGAAATGCGCAAAACCTGCGCCAATAATCTGAACGGTCTCTGGCTTGGCCCGCGTGGTAAATCAGCCTGGAATCGTGATTTTTAAATATTCTCATGGTCGACGTGCGAGCCTGAGACTGAGCCGACTTGCCGAACACTCCTAAGGCGATTCAATACGAATCCTCCCTGAAGCCTTGCCACCGCACCGATCAATGCCGGCACTACCCACCGGATTTGCGCTTACTACGCAGCAACCCTACATTCATTTCCGCGGTCAGATTGGACGCATAAAATTCCTCGATCATTTGCAACAAGGTTCGCGCATTGCGCACGAGATTGAGCAATCATGCCGGATAAAATCACACGCGATCTGCTACATTTCGAGTTACTAAGTGCGACAAAAGATTGACATCCATCCCCGAAAGCTCAGGACCATGTCCAGTTCACCTCGCCGCATATCCGTCGTAATCCTGCTTGCAGCACCACTACTGCTGAGTGCCTGCGCCGGCTATGCCCCGGACAATCGCATGCTGGGCAACCACCGCGATCAGATCATTCAGATCATGGGCCAGCCATCGACTGAACTGACGACGCCAGAGGGCAAAGTAATGATGTATCCACGTGGACCATTCGGCAAACATACGTATTTCGTTTACCTGAACCCGGACGGTAAGGTGGAGCGCTGGACGCAGGTGCTCGACGAGAAAAATTTTGCGCGAATCAAACCCGGCATGCACCGGGACGAGGTAGTCGCCATCATCGGTGAATCAAAGGCAGTGTTCGGTCTGGCACGTGATCGGGGCTACGTCTGGAATTATCGTTACATCACACCGCATTGCTTCTGGTTTCAGATTGAATTTGCCAGCGACGATACGGTACGATCGACGGGCTACGGGCAGCCACCGGAGTGCCGGATACCCAAACTCAGGTAGCGGCCAGGCCTATAATGTTTGGGTCAGTCAGAACAGGGGGGGAACACACGATGAACAAAACCTGCCAGATAATCGCCGCTACCGTGTGCGCGCTTGCCTTGCCCATTGCGGCGCAGGCGGGTGACAGACAGCACACCCGCGAAGACAAAACCGAATCCGCGCAGCCAGTTCAGGTCGCACCAGCTGGCAAACCGCCGGCGATGGCGGACATGCCCTTCATGAAAGAGGAAGCCAAACGGCTGGCAGCGCTGATGGAGCGGCTGCAGAAAGAAACCGATCCCGCGGAACGCCGAAAGATCATGGCCGAAACAACGTGCGCGCAATAGCGTTTACTTTTCGCACACCATTCTGAATCCACCCTTTGCGCCGGGATTCTTCGATACCGACTGCCATTCTCCGGGCGTGGCGACCGTACCCATTTTTTCGCCGGCACCCATCTTCCCTTTGAAAACCACGTACGACAGCATGCGCGCGCTTTCATCCTTGCAGTCGTATTCTTTGTGAATTTTCATTGACAGCATGCCCTGCGGCGAAGGGTTGCGGAAGGTTTGCAATTCCCAGACTTTGCGATAGCGCCCGCCGCCCGCCATCGTATCCGTGTCGATATAAACCTCGGTGCCACGGATATTTTCAAAGACTTTCACCAGCTCGGCCTGCGCCGGCTGGGCCGCGCAGAGCAGCGGTATTACAAGCAGCAGGGCCGACTTCATGGGTGCTTCTCCATCCGCAAATTCAATGAATCA
>JBILCO010000049.1:0-10209 GCA_044353075.1 Burkholderiaceae bacterium | reverse complement strand
TAGGTCGCCATTGTCCGCTTCGTAGTAACGCGCCGATGCCTCGATGTCCTTGACCTCGTCTTCATCCGGCAATCTCACACCGAAAATACCGCTGACCCAGTCGCGCTCTTCGTCGCTGGGATCAGTCAGGTCAAGCCAGACCGGCGTGACGCTGGCCAGATCCTCGCGCGAGTCGATAGGAATCTGATTGAGTCGACCGTTTTGCAGGACGAATACATTGATCATAAGTTCTCCTGGCCGCATTCGATGCGGCATGTGCTGCGCTGATCACGCACGCTGTAAACATCAGGGAACGCGGCCCGAGAGCCGTGCGCGCCTGCTTACCCATATCCGGCAAGCGACGCAATGGAAGCGAAAGCGTTAGCTTGCGAAGAGCCCGTCGAATGACGGATGGGGGTGTGATTTGGGACTACCCAAGGTGGGTCTCCGATTACAAAAACAGCGCAAGTGTACTGAGATCGGTCGGGCTAGGCAAGCGCCCGGCGCGCCTGAGCAACCGCTCCCTCAGGGCAAACCGGCGCTGCGCATGCGCAGCAGGATCAGGCCGGATCGACGCGCGAGATAACCGGAATCGAGATGTCGTCCAAAGTAACGGGGATTGGGTAGCATGACCGCCAGGCGCGCCGCCTCTTGTGGCCCAAGCGCCGCGGCCGGCTTGCCGAAATAACGGACAGACGCCGCCTCGGCACCGAAGACACCGGTGCCCCACTCAACCACATTGAGATAGATTTCAAAAATACGGCGCTTGTCCATCATCAGTTCAAGCATGTAAGTGATGATCATCTCCTGACCTTTGCGCAGATAACTGCGCTGACCGGACAGGAAAAGATTTTTCGCCAGCTGCTGCGTAATCGTTGATCCGCCGGAGACGACTTTTCCCTTCTTTGCATTCTTCTCATAGGCACGCTGCAAGGCGTTCCAATCGACGCCCTCGTGCTCGGCGAAATTAGCGTCCTCGGAAGCGATGATCGCGCGCTTCAGATGATTCGAAATACGGTTGTACGGCACCCAGCGATGCTGAAGCTCAGCCCGGGGATTTTTTTCGCGAATTTTACTCAGCTGCTCGCGCATGAACGAGGTCGACTCAGGATCGTGATTGACCCACCAGCAGATATGCAGGAAGTACCAGAGTTGCAGCAGCAAGAACAAAAGCAAGGGGATGGCGAAGATCCAGAACAGCAGGCCTCGTCCGGACATGCTCGATTTACTTGAAGCACGAGTGCTCACAGCTGTCCTCGCAGCCACTGATCAACCGACGCTGTCTCTGGCCGCACACCCCGCCATATTTGAAAAGATTCAGCGGCCTGCTCAACCAGCATGCCCAGTCCGTCACGCACGTGCGCCCCCCGTTGCGCGGCGTGTTGCATGAAGCGTGTCGGCTGAGCGCTATACATCATGTCGTAAGCGAGGGTCTCGGGGCCAAACACGGCGTCGGGTACCGGCGGCAAGTCTGACGACAGACTGGCTGAGGTGGCATTGATAATGACATCAAAAGTCCGGTCCAGCTGCCCGAACGTCGATGCCGACACCGGCACGGTCGACGCCGAAAAATGCTGCGCGAGTTCCTGCGCCCTGTCCTGCGTTCGGTTGGCTATCACCAGGCTCGCGATGTTCGCCTCAATCAGCGGCAATATGACACCGCGCGCTGCACCGCCTGCGCCCAGCAACAGCACTGAGCGTCCCTTGAGCGGCACAGCCGCATTGATCATGATGTCGCGCACCAGTCCGATGCCATCGGTATTGTCGCCTTTGATGCGGCCCGCAGAAAAACTCAGGGTGTTGACTGCACCGGCTGATTGCGCGCGCGGCGTAAGTTCCTGCGCCAATGCAAATGCCTCGAGCTTGAAGGGCACGGTGACATTCGCACCGCGCCCGCCCTGGGCAACAAAATCCTGCACGGCTCCGGTGAAGTTATCCAGGGGCGCGAGCAAACGCTCATAGATCATCACTTGCCGCGTCTGCTGCGCAAACAGCGCATGAACCTGCGGCGACTTGCTGTGTCCGATCGGATTGCCAATCACTGCATAGCGGTCAGGAACAGATTCGAGGGTCAAGGCACAACTCCGGTAGTACGCGACTCCAGTGTCTGATCGCGGGTGAAATGAAAACGCGTGATGATTTCCCACACATGCGCCCTGCCATCCCGACGCAACTCGACAGGAAATTGTCCAAACGGCGCGGCACGACGAACAATGACCAGAGCGGCCTGATCCAGCGCCGCACTGCCGGAACTACGCTCGATGCGCGGTCCACCTTCTTTTTCATAAATGGATCCATCCTGAAAAACCGGGATGTAAACAATCAGCTCGCCGTAAAGTTTTTTACCGTCTCGCTCAGGAAAATGACGTGTGCCGGTCTGCTCAATACGCTGTTGCAACGCAGTGTAATACATCGCGTAAGCCACCTTGCGGGTACGCGGTGTGAGCTGGGTTTTGACCGGACGCTGGTTGTAGTCAGAAACATCCCGAGCGATCTCGGTTTCACGCCGTGCCATCAGGGACGCTGTCGCGTCATTATCATTTGCCGACAGGATGTCCGTCGTGTTTGCCGGCTGCGGTCGCGGTATCACCCGATCGGCCTCATGCGCGCTGAACTGCGCAAACAAACGGGCCTGCTGCTGCTCCAGTTCGGCGACGCGTTGCCGCTGCATGTCGAGCAAGCTGCCATCGGCAGTGCGCCCCCGGTCAGGCAAAGGTGATGTCGCTCTGCCGCTCTCGGCATTGCCACCACCATCCAGATTCACCTGCGCAAGCACATCGGCGTGCAGCGGCACGCGCTGATCAGCGGTGTTCATCAGAATCACTTCCAGACCACGGTTCACTGTCGCCAGCGCTGACTGATCAGGGTTCACAAAACGTATCGACAGCAGTGCCGCATGCAGCAGCAGTGAAGCCATCACGGCAATCCACAGCAGTTGACGATCCGCCAGTGCCACTAAGCTTACGCCGGGCGTACCGGTGAAGTGGCCTGTGAAGTGACCTGAGATTCACTCGCTGCGGCAGCATCGGATGAGACGGCTGCATCGGCCAGTTCTGTCGTGTCAGCGGGTTCAGACGCATCGGACGAAGATACATCGGACGAAAGCGCATCATCGGAAGACGCTGATGACTCTGCCACCTCGGACAGTGCAGATTCGTCGCCCATGTCATCAACGAGGTCCGTACCGGCGTTGCTGACCTCGAGCACACGTGCCTGTACCGTGAGATCCACTTCATCCCAGCTGATCAGCTCCAGCCGGACTTGTGTGCCACGCGGATGCTTCACGCCGGGCAGCGAAATAACCAGCGGCACATCCACCAATCGGAGCACTTCATCTCGGAGGACCACCGCATCGGCCTGACGCAAGCTGTGCTGTTCCAGCCATCGGAGGCACCAATAGCGTTCCATGATGTTCTGGAAATCGGCATACGCGGCATAGGCGCTATCGAATGCCGAGACGATGGCAAACAAATCAGCATCTCGGGGTTTGAAGGGTGCGACCAGCGGTGCTGTAACACCGTGCCTGACACAGGCGAGTATCTGCCACTGATTGACCAGATCCGTGTAGCGCCGCAACGGCGACGTGCTCCATGCATATTGGTCAACCCCCAGTCCCTGATGCGGGGCAGCATGCGTGAGCATGCGCACCTGCATGCGCGCGGTCCAGCCATTGCCTGTCCCCTGCGTACGGTAAATACCGGGAACACCGTGCTCATGCATGAGTTTGCCCCAGCTGCTGTTGGCAAAGATCATCAGCTCGGCAACGATTTTATCAAGCGGTGCACCGCGCTTTCTGCGGGTGATCGTGACGATCTCGTCAGCCACATAGAAATTGAAGTCGACCCGATTATTTTGTTCGGGTCTGAGGCCGAAGCTCTCTCGTTTTGCCATGCGTGCGCGCTCGAGAACCTGCGCCCATTGCCAGAGCAGACCAATGTCCTGCTTGTGCGGATAGTCACCGCTGCCCTCTGCGAGGGCCTGCTCGTTCACATGCTCATCAAGCTCGTTGTGCCGGAGGTTAAGAGCAATCGGCACCTGCTCGACCACCGTCTCGGTAGCCAGCACCGACCAGTCACTCATGTCCAGCGTCACATACAAGGACACCGCAGGCCGTGCCGCGCCCTCGGCGAGCGTGAAATGCTGTACCAGCGCGTCAGGCAGCATCGTGATTTTATCGCCCGGCATGTACACGGTACTCATGCGCTCGCGGGCAATCGCATCCAGTGCATCATCGCGTGTGATGCCCAGAGCTGGCGCGGCGATATGAATGCCAACACGGACTTTATCCTCGCCGATCATCTGCACCGAGAAAGCATCATCAATCTCGGTGGTAGTGACGTCATCGATCGAAAACGCATTCACATCAGCGACTGGCAGCGAGGACAGCTGAGGCAGATCGATCTCCGGAAAGCCGGTACCGCGCGGGAAATGCTCGATCAGAAAACGGGCATCATGCAACGCCTTTACCGAGGGCAGCCCGCCCAGTGACAGCATCAGTCGTGCGGGCGTCGTTTGCAATTCGGCGCAGGCGGCATCGAGCGCCTTGTACTCTAGTGTGTTTTTGTCAGGCTTGAACAGTAGCTGACGCACAATCGGCGCCATGGCCTGTGGCAGGCGTCCCGCCTTGAGTTCATCGACCATTGCAGCCTGCACCAGCGCCTGCTGCTTTTTCCTTTCGAGTCCGGCGAGTGCGGCCTGCAGGGTCGCGGCCGGCGCTGCCTTGTAACGGCCCTTACCCTTCTTGTGAAAATAAATGGGCGAGGCAGCCATCTTCAGCAACAGACCTGCCGCTTCTTCGGGTCGTGGTGCATGACCAAAATATTCCTCACCCAGTCGCTCGACGGCGAACTCCTCCTCGCCGGCGACTTCCCACAAAAAGGCAATATCGATGTCGCCGGCGAGATCATTCGCACGCGATAACATGTCGGACGGCGATGGGTTTTCGAATTGCAGCAACACATCCCGCGCGCGTACTTTGGTACGTTTGCCCGACGGTGTCTCGACCTGAAATGCTTCGCCCTGCTGCGAAATCACAGCACCGACTTTGAAATCCCCGGATTCTTCAAAAAATAAATTCATCAACGATGTCGCTTAAAGGGATGTCGGTTATCCGGATTGATCGGTATTTCATTACACCGGAACTTCATGACGGGATGGTTTGCGGTTCGATCGATCATGAATTCACTCGTCGCAAAACGCGAGGACCTCATCGATGTACTGCACAAAGTCGGACAGACCATGATCGCTGCCCTCAATCACACGCTGACGAGCGCCAGGATAATGCGCGACCATGTCACGCCAGTCCAACACTTCATCACCGGTCGCAGCGACCAGAAAATAGCGTTCAGGCCGAGTGATGCGTGCCACTTCCAGTGCGGTCAGTTCATCGATGTACTCGGGCAAAAATTCGAAATGATCTTCCGAATGCCAGGCCGTTTGCGGCCCCACATGCGCGGCAAGACCACGGCCCGGATACACGGCCGGATTAAGCAGCACCGCACGACAGCCGGTCGCTTCGGCTAACGCCGTCGCATAGAAACCGCCCAGCGATGAACCTATCACAGCCAGCGACGCGGGCGAAGCGTGTAACACGTCCGCCACCAGCGTTTGCACGAGCTGCATCGCTTCCCTCGGAGACGGTGGCAGCTGCGGACACATCAGGCGGGAGCCGTGGCCACGCGCGTTCATGACATCGCGCACCATGCGGGCTTTGGCCGACTGCGGAGACGAACGAAAACCGTGCAGATAAAGGATCATGAAAAAACCATGCGAAACAAAGGCAAGCGCAGGCGCTCAGTGAGCCGCTGGCTCGAGTGACGCAAATGCATCGAGCAGTTTCTGATGCACGCCACCAAATCCACCATTACTCATGACCAGCACAAAATCGCCCGGCCTGGCTGCTGCACTAACTGCCGACACCAGCGCCGACAAATCATCGAAGGCGTGCGCCTTGTCGCCCAGCGGCGCCAGTGCCGCAGACAGATCCCAGCCCAACCCTTCCTTGCCTTCGCCGCGGGCCCCGTAGCCGAACACTAGGTCAGCGGCCTTCAGGCTGTCCGGCAAGGCGTCTTTCATGGTGCCCAGCTTCATGGTGTTGGAACGTGGCTCGAGGACCGCAAGAATCCGCGCCTCGCCGACCTTGTCACGCAAGCCGGCAACCGTTGTCGCAATCGCTGTCGGATGATGTGCAAAGTCATCGATCACCGTGATCCCATGGACCACACCGCGGGTCTCCATCCGACGCTTCACGTTGTCGAAACTGGCCAATGATGCAATCGCCTGTGACGGCGGCACACCGGTGTGACGTGCCGCGGCAATGGCAGCGACTGCATTCCAGCGATTGTGCGCGCCGGTCAGGGACCAGCTCACCGTGCCCTGCAACTTGCCCTGAAAGAGCACATCGAAACGACCATCCGGGTGTTCAATCATGCCCCATGCGTCGCGGTCGTGAGGACCGCCGTCGAACCATTCGGTTTCACTCCAGCAGCCGCGCTCAATCACGCGACGCAGCGAAGCCTCGCGACCATTGACCACCAGACGACCGATTGCCGGGACAGTGCGCACCAGATGATGAAACTGGTTTTCTATGGCGGCGAGATCGGGAAAAATATCGGCGTGATCGTATTCAAGATTATTGAAGATCGCCGTACGTGGACGGTAGTGAACGAATTTGCTGCGCTTGTCAAAGAAAGCGGTGTCGTACTCATCCGCTTCGATCACGAAAAACGGCGTGCCCGACTCGCTGCCCAGCCGGGCTGAAACGCCGAAGTTCAAAGGCACACCACCAATCAGGAATCCGGGCTGATAGCCGGCCTGCTCAAGAATCCAGGCCAGCATCGAGGCCGTCGTGGTTTTGCCATGCGTGCCGGCGACGGCCAGCACCCATTTATCATGAAGAATGTGTTCGCCTATCCATTGCGGTCCTGACACGTAAGGCAAGCCGCGGTTCATGATCGCCTCCATCAGCGGGTTGCCGCGGGAGACGACGTTGCCAATGACATAGAGATCGGGCTGCAGACTCAGCTGATGCGGACCATAACCCTCAATGAGTTCGATGCCCTGCGCACGCAGCTGCGTGCTCATTGGCGGATAAACATTGGCATCGCAACCGGTGACTTTGTGCCCTGCTTCTTTCGCCAGCACAGCCAGCCCACCCATGAAAGTACCGCAAATGCCAAGAATGTGGATATGCATATAGAATCGTGTCCTAGAATCTCCGGAATTCTACCTGACACGCGCATGATGGAAATGATGATCAGCATGCGCTTTGGCACCCGATGCACTGGCTGCGCTATCTTCTGGCGCCCTCTTCCTTTTGCCCCGCCTTACTTTCCATGAACATCAATTACCCGAGTGATGCCGAGCTGTTACGCGCCGAAATCGCCGCAGCCGCCGCGCGCATGATCGCCGAGGATGGCGCAGACTACGGCACGGCCAAGCGAAAGGCGGCCCGGCTCATCCTCGGCAACCAGCGGGTGCGCGGTGATGTCCTGCCGGACAATGCGCAGATCGAAGCCGAGGTCCGCGAATATCAGGCCTTATTTCAGGGCGACGAACAAAGCCAGCGCTTGCTACACTTGCGCCGGCTTGCGCTGGAGATCATGGAAAGATTCGAACCGTTTTCTCCCTATCTGACCGGCGCAGTACTCAATGGCACCGCCGGCGAGCACTCGGACATTCATTTGCAGCTGTTTGCCGAGAGCAGCAAAGACGTGGCGCTTTTTTTGCTGAATGCCGGCATCGATTACGAAGTGTCGGAGATTCCGCATTTCCGTCGGCCGGATCGGGACGTGGAAACGCTGTCTTTTTTCTGGAAAAACGAGGTCATCCACTTGGCCGTGTATGACCAGGACGATTTGCGCGGCGGCGCACGAAGCGCCAGCGGCAAGCGCATCGAGCGGGCCGACTTGGCGGCACTCAAAACCTTACTGGCAGAGACCGGGACTGATGAATAAATCTAAACTATTGGCATTTATTGTTATCTCCATTCTTTTTACTGGCATTGGTATTTATTTTGGTGCCAAACGCTTCAATCCCGCTCCAGCAGAGGAAGGGGCCGTGTCGGCGCTGTTCCAGAGCAGCTTGCCAGATACACAAAATCGTCAACGCAGCTTCAGCGAGTGGCGAGGTAAAACGCTACTGGTGAATTTCTGGGCCACCTGGTGCCCGCCCTGCGTGGCAGAGATGCCGGAGTTGGTTGAATTGCAAGCTGACATGGCAAGCCGCAATCTTCAAATTATCGGCATCGGCATTGATTCACCCACCAACATCCGTCAATTTTCAGAAAAACTTGAAATCAGCTATCCGCTGCTGGTGGCGGGAATGGAAGGCACTGAGTTGTCCCGGCAATTCGGCAACCAAGGCGGTGGCCTGCCTTTTACGGTCCTGATCGGGGCCGATGGACGCGTCCGACAAACCTACATTGGCCGTCTTGACATGAAAAAAGTTCGCGCCGACCTCGCTGGACTATAGATTCCATAAGCGTTTCCGCTTGCCATTCTGCAGCATTTGGCAGCAAAATGTCGGCTTCTTCGTCAAATCAAGGCCTATCTTCATGGCAATAAGCTTGCTTATGATCAATGGTCCGAACCTGAATCTGCTCGGCACCCGCGAGCCACAGGTCTATGGATCAACGACACTGGCTGAAATCGAGCAGCAGGCCAGTGCTCAGGCCAAAGCTGCGGGGGCGACACTGAGTTGTTTTCAGAGCAATCATGAAGGCGAACTGATTGACCGTATTCATGCGGCAAAACAGGAAGGCGTCGAGGCCATCCTCATCAACCCGGGCGCACTGACCCATACCAGTGTGGCGTTGCGGGATGCTTTGGCGGGCGTGGCCATACCGTTTATCGAAATCCATATTTCGAATATTTACCGCCGGGAAAGCTTTCGCCAGCATTCCTACCTGTCGGATCTGGCGGCCGGCGTGATTTGTGGTTTTGGCGTTGAGGGCTACAGGATTGCCATCGAATTTGCGGTTAAAAAACTTTAACTTACCGCGATGATCGCCAAACTTCATTGTTTCGCGATCCATTAACTTATCCGGATCGACGAAAATTTCTATCAACTTAGCGGGCAGAACTTCAATGGATTTAAGAAAACTCAAGACACTGATCGACCTGGTGGCCGAGTCCGACATTTCGGAACTGGAAGTCACCGAAGGGGAAAGCAAAGTCAGGATCGTGAAATCCGGGGCACCAGCCGCCCAGGGTCAGATTGTCATGATGCAACCCCAAGGGCAAGCGATGGCCGCGGCCGCCCCAGCAGCGCCAGCCGCACTTTCTGCGGCTCCGGCACCTGCCGAATCAGCGCCTGCCGAGCCGGCCGGACATGTCGTTAAGTCACCGATGGTAGGCACGTTCTACCGCTCCTCCGCGCCGGGCTCGCCCCCCTTCGTCGAGATAGGCTCGGTCGTCAAGGAAGGCGACACACTGTGCATCATCGAGGCCATGAAACTGCTCAATGAGATCGATGCGGATGCCAGTGGCACCATCCGTCAAATACTGGTCGAGAATGGCCAGGCGGTCGAATTCGGCCAGCCTTTGTTTATTATTGGTTAATTTCGCAAAGTGCCGGACCGTCAGAGCCCCATTCCGGTTCTGATGCCGGCGCGCTAAGGGCACTTCCCTACCTATGTTCGAAAAAATTCTCATCGCCAACCGCGGCGAAATCGCATTGCGCATACAGCGTGCGTGCCGCGAAATGGGCATCAAAACCGTGGTCGTCCATTCTGAGGCCGATCGCGAAGCCAAATACGTCAAGCTGGCAGACGAATCGGTCTGTATTGGCCCGGCCCCCTCAGCGCAAAGCTATCTGTCGATGCCGGCCATCATCAGCGCAGCCGAAGTCACGGATGCCGAGGCCATTCATCCCGGATACGGGTTCTTGTCCGAGAACGCCGACTTCGCCGAGCGCGTCGAGCAATCGGGATTTGTTTTCATCGGTCCGCGCTCGGATTCGATCCGCCTGATGGGTGACAAAGTCTCGGCCAAACAGGCCATGATCAAAGCCGGTGTGCCCTGCGTGCCGGGCTCCGAGGGCGCGTTGCCGGATGACCCGAAAATCATTATTCAAACGGCGCGGCGTGTCGGCTACCCCGTCATCATCAAGGCCGCTGGCGGCGGCGGCGGTCGCGGTATGCGTGTGGTTCATACCGAAGCGGCGCTGCTCAATGCGGTGACGATGACGAAAACCGAAGCGAGCGCCGCATTCAGCAACCCGGAAGTCTAT
>JBILCO010000299.1:0-2938 GCA_044353075.1 Burkholderiaceae bacterium | reverse complement strand
TCGTCAGGACGGCTTATCGCGTCTGCGATGAATCCCGGCGCCCACGGATCAACCGCAGTACGAGCAGAACCGCGACAATAGCGCCCATGATCAGTGGCTCCGCAAAATTATTTTTCCCCGCTCGCATCCACCAGAAATGCAGCATCGAGAACACTGCGATCACATAGATCAGGCGATGCAGCACCATCCAGCGTCTGCCCAGTTTCCGGACCATCACATCGTTACTGGTCAAAGCCAGCGGCACCAGCAGCACAAAGGCAGAGAAACCCATCGCGATGAAGGGCCGCTTCAGAATATCCCGCACCATATCTGCGAGATCAAAAAAATGATCAAACCAGAGGAAGGTCAGGAAATGCAGGCACGCATAAAAGAAAGTGAACAGACCCAGCATTCGCCGCAAACGCAACAAGCTGTTCTGACCGGTCAGGCGCCGCAATGGGGTGATCGCCAGCGTGAAGCACAGAAAATACAAGGTCCAATCGCCTGTGGCGCGGGTGATGAATTCAATCGGATTGGCGGTCAGCCCGTCGTGCATGCCCAGCCACACCAGCCACGACAAAGGCAGCAGCGACAGTCCGAACAAGATCTGCTTGGCCCACCAGAGCTGGCGGCTACCGAGGTTGAGCATGGCGCTCAATACAATTTTTTCAGATCCATACCCGTATATAACGACGCGACTTCCGGGTAACCATTGAACATCAGCGTTTTGCGTTTACGCGTGAGGAAACCATCTTCGCCAATGCGCCGCTCGGTGGCCTGCGACCAGCGGGGATGATCAACCCCGGGGTTAACGTTGGAATAGAAACCATACTCGTCAGGCGCTACGCTATTCCAGGCAGTTCGGGGCTGGGTTTCGGTGAAACGAATGCGGACGATGGATTTCGCTGATTTGAATCCGTATTTCCATGGAACGATGATTCTGACCGGTGCGCCATTCTGATTCGGCAGCACCTGACCGTACATGCCAAGACTGAGCAGCGTCAGCGGATGCATGGCCTCATCAAGCCGCAAGCCTTCGACATAAGGCCAGGCCAACACCCGACTGCCCAGACCCGGCATCTGGGCCGGATCCGCCAGCGTGGTGAATTCGACGAATTTTGCATTGCCCGTCGGTTCGACTTTACGAATCAGCTCGGCCAGCGAATATCCCGACCAGGGGATCACCATCGACCAGCCTTCGACACAGCGTAAGCGGTACAGACGCTCTTCAATGGGGGCGAGTTTAAGCAGGCTGTCGATATCGAGCGTCAGAGGCTTTTTTACTTCACCGTCCACACGTACCGTCCAAGGGCGGGTCCTTAGCGATCCGGCGCGCACCATGGGATCACCCTTGTCCAGACCGAACTCGTAAAAATTGTTGTAGCTGGTGGCGTCCGCAATCGGTGTCGCCTTGTCTGCTGCGGTGTAGGCGGGGTTGATACGTGCGGGCAGCCGTTCGCGTGATGCGGCATCGTTTGCGATAGCCAGGTCGACCAGAGCGCCGGCAGACAAGCCCCCAGCAGCCAGTTGCGCCAGGAACTGCCGCCGCGATTGCACCCGTGCCTGCGGCGTGATCTCTGAAGGGGACGGCTCCGTGAAGCGGGGAAACTTGATCAGCATACGTGCTCCATCATAGGGTGACAGCGTGACACTGAGCAATCTGGCTGCCTGATGACAGCCAGACCTTGATCGGTTTTACAGTTCGCCGTAAGAATGCAGACCCGAGAGGAACATGTTCACCCCCAGAAAAGCAAAACTCGTCACGAGCAAGCCGCCGATAGCCCACCAGGCAGCCACCTGTCCGCGCAGACCTTTCATCAGGCGCATATGCAGCCAGGCTGCGTAATTGAGCCAGACAATCAGCGCCCAGGTCTCTTTGGGGTCCCATGACCAGTAGCCGCCCCAGGCCTCTGCCGCCCAGAGGGCACCAAGGATGGTGGCAATCGTGAAAAAAGCAAAACCAACGGCAATAGCTTTGTACATGATGTCATCCATCACCTCCAGCGAGGGCAGACGATCCGCCAGGATGGACTTGGATTTCAGCAGATAGGCAACACCCACCATGGCCGCCAGTGCGAAAGTACCGTAGCCGATGAAGTTGGCAGGCACATGAATTTTCATCCACCAGCTTTGCAGCGCGGGTACCAGCGGCTGAATTTCATGCGCATCCCGAGTGGTCATGTACCAGAGTAAAAACCCGACTGCCGCTGAAATGATCAGCAGAACAAAGGCGCTCACCTGACGCGTTTCATATTTCTCTTCGTAGTACACCGTGAACATGGCGGTGATCAGGCAGAACAGCACAAAGACTTCATACAGATTGGATACGGGAATGTGGCCAATATCGGTGCCCAGTAAATACGACTCGTACCAGCGCACCATCAGACCGATGAAGCCCATCAGGATTGCAGCCCAGCACAGACGACTGCCGACGGCACCGCCAAAATCCGAACGGGCGAGGAGTCCACCCCAGTGGAATACGGTGGACAATCCGAACAGGAAGCTCATCCACAAGATGGCCGACTGGCTCGACAACAGATATTTGAGGAAGAACCGCGACTGCGCCATGTCCAGATTGCCGGCATACAGGGAAATCGCCCACAAAGACAATCCGAAAATCAGCAGCATCAGCACACGCGAAGATTTCCAGTACCAGCCCAGGCCAATGAAAACCGGCGCTGATGCCAGTAAGATGGCTTTTTCATAGATGTCCATAAAATCGCCGTAGCGATTTAGGACAAACAGCGCACCAGCGGCCAGCACCAACGCAAAAATCCAGTCAAATAGACTGGCACTTTTGAGCAGGCCGGGATTTTCAGTGTCGGTTTGCTTATCGGCGAGTTCCATCATTGTTCTCCGTGTACTACTGCAAGTCTGGCAAGTATAGTGCAGCGCTTCGGGTCCTGCGCGCTGCAGATATTTGCGTGGTTCATTAAGAGGATTGAGAAGTCAGACGAGC